>NZ_JBVJIA010000058.1:0-27539 GCF_055586505.1 Streptosporangium sp. NPDC050148
CCACGGCTTCAGCCGCGCCACCCGCCCACCCCTCTCACCATCGCTACAGCGAGAGATCAAAGCACAGCAGAACTCATTCTGTTAGGCGCTCTAAGACCCGTGTGAGTCTTCCTCTACCGGCCGGATTCGTCATGAAGGGCTTTTCCATGAAAGGCATTATTCTCGCAGGCGGTCACGGCACGAGGTTATATCCTCTGACTCTCGCCGTATCGAAACAGCTGCTGCCGGTGAATGACAAACCGATGATCTATTATCCGTTGTCGGCGCTCATGCTCGCCGGCATCCGGGAGATCCTCGTCATTTCCACCCCGGGGGACCTGCCGCAACTGGCCCGTCTGCTGCGCGACGGCTCGCACCTCGGGCTCGACATCAGCTACGCCCAGCAGGACGAGCCCAAGGGCCTGGCCGACGCCTTCGTCATCGGCGCCGACCACATCGGCCAGGACCCGGTGGCGCTGGTGCTCGGCGACAACATCTTCCACGGCAACTCCTTCTTCGACATCCTGCAGACGGAGACCGCGAACGTGGACGGCTGCGTGCTGTTCGGCTACCCGGTCAGCGACCCCGAGCGGTACGGCATCGGCGAGACCGACGCCGAGGGACGGCTCGTCTCGATCGAGGAGAAGCCCGCCAGGCCCCGCTCCAACAGGGCGATCGTCGGCCTCTACCTCTACGACAACGACGTGATCGACATCGCCAAGAACCTGCGGCCCTCCGCGCGGGGCGAGCTGGAGATCACCGACGTCAACCTCACCTACCTGGAACAGGGCAGGGCGCGCCTGCGCGACCTGGGCAGGGGGTTCGCCTGGATCGACGCGGGCACGCCGGAGTCGATCGTGCAGGCCACCCAGTACGTGCAGGCGCTGGAGAACCGGCAGGGCGTGCGCATCGCCTGTGTCGAGGAGATCGCGCTGCGCATGGGGTTCATCGACGCCGAGGCCTGCGACCGGCTGGGGGCCGAGCTCTCCGCCTCGGCGTACGGCCGCTACGTGCGCCTTGTCGCCGCAGAGTTCCGCTGAGCCGGGCCTTCGCGCCCGGACGGCGCGGAAGGGATCCGCGCCGGGCCGGCGGGCCACGCCGGCCGAACACACCGACCGGGAGGTATTCCAGGTGAGCGTCTCTCTCGAACAGGGCGGGCAGGAAGGCGGGACGGATGTCCGCGTCCACGCCGCGGCCGTCGTGCCGCCGTCCGCGGGCGCGTACGTCGACATCACGCTCGAAGGCGGGCCCGCCGACATCCCGCGGACCGTGCGCGTCGACGACGCGACGGCCGCGTACGGCAAGATAAAGGTCCCGTGGGGGAACGGCTACGAGCACTTCGAGCGGCCCGTCGCGCCCCCCGCCGTCGCGCTGTCCCCCGTGTCCCTCACGTCCTCCGTCTCCGATGCCGTCTTCTCCGACGTGCTCTCCGTCTCCGACGTCCCGGGTCCGGTGGTCTTCCGCTGGACGACCCGGACGAGAATCGCCGAGTAGCGCGGCCGTGGACCTCGCCGGCGCTCCCCGCCCGGACCGCGGGCCGTCCGGGGAGGACCTTCCCGGACGGCCCGCGGCGGACGGCGTTCCGGCGGGATGGCTACGTCGTCAGGCCGCGCGCCGCGTCCGGCTCGGCCTGCTTCGCCCCGTTCACCGGCCCGGTCCCGCCGGCCTGCTGCGCCCCGTCCACCGGCTGCGCCCCGTCCACCGGCTTCGCCCCGTCCACCGGCTTCGCCCCGTCCACCCGTCCGGTCTCTCCCGCCGGTCCGGCCCCGCGCGACGGCCCCCTGTCCGTGCCCTCGATCAGGACGGCGAGACCGTCGAGAAGGTGCCGCAGGCTGAACTCGAACCACTTGTCGATGTCGATCGCGTCGCCCTGTTCCGCGTACAGCCTGGACAGCATGGGGAACTGCCCGGACTCCAGGATCTCCAGGAGCATCGGCGTCTTGGACGCACGCCACTGCCTGGTGGTGACGCCGGTGCGCCGCTCGGCCTCGAACTCGTTCACCAGCAGCAGCGCCGCCCCCTGCACCTGGGCGCTGACCATGATGGCGACCCAGTGCATCGTCGTGGGATCCAGGCCGAGCCCGTCCATGGCGCGCATCGCCCACTCCACGTCGGCCAGCACGTTCGGCCCGATCGGGGGCTGGGGGGTGGCGATGACCCGCAGCGCCCACGGATGCCGGGAGTACATCCCCCACTCCCGCCTGGCCGCGACCTCCAGCCGGGTGCGCCAGTTCCCCGGCAGGGTGGTGGGGTAGGAGCTCTCCCCGAACACCGCGTCCACCATCAGCTCGACGAGCGCGTCCTTGCCCGACACGTAGCGGTACAGCGACATCGTGCCGGCCCCCAGCTCGGCCGCCACACGGCGCATGGACAGCGCGTCCAGCCCTTCGCTGTCGGCGATCTGGATCGCGGTGCGCACGATCCGCTCCGTGCTCAGACCGGCCGGTGGCTCGTGGTGTTCCCCCACCTCCTCCCGGGCGCGGGGCGGCGGATGCTCGCCGACGGCCCCGCTCCTGTCCCACACGGCGGGGGAGGTGGCCCGCAGGGTGGGCGCCGCGGCCCGCTCCGCGCTCCGGGCCCGATAGGCCCGCGCCTGACAGGCGCGGGAGCAGTACCGCGGGCGTCTTCCCCGAGGTGGAGCCTGCAGTGGCTTCCCGCACTGTGCGCACGTCAACATGTGGTCCCCGTCCGGTTGCGGCATACCCATGGTGTGTGACGAAACTCTAACACATCGATTTTGTGACGTAATAAGCCTTCCCGGTGTGACGTTTCATGGTGGGACGTCCCTCCCGTGAAGCAAGATTGTTACTCTTATACCGTTTGACCTGCAAATCGGAACGGGATCCGGTCGGCAGAGGATTAGTCGTTGCATACGTCCGAAGAATGTGCGTACGATGTATGCGCCGATTCGACGTACAAAGTACCCGAGGAGTTGTGGCCGTGACACAGGGCGTAACCAGAGCCGGGCGGAAGGAGTGGCTCGGGCTCGCGGTGCTGGTCCTTCCCGTCCTGCTCATCTCCGTGACCGTGACCGTGCTGTACTTCGCGCTCCCCTTCCTGAGCGCGGACCTCGCGCCGACCGGTCCCCAGCTGCTGTGGATCGTCGACATCTACGCCTTCCTGCTGGCCGGCCTGCTGATCACGATGGGCGCGCTGGGGGACAGGATCGGCCGCAGGAAACTGCTGCTGCTCGGCGCGACCGCGTTCGGCATCACCTCCGTCGTCGCGGCCTACGCGCCCAACGCCGACCTGCTCATCGCGGCCCGTGCCCTGCAGGGCGCGGCGGCGGCGAGCCTGATGCCCCCCACCCTGGCGCTGATCCGCAACATGTTCCACGACGCGGGGCAGCGCAGGATGGCCATCGCCCTGTGGGCCGCGGGCTTCGCCGGGGGCAGCGTGCTGGGGCCGATCATCGGCGGCTGGCTGCTGGAGCGGTTCTGGTGGGGCTCGGTGTTCATGATCAATGTCCCGGTCATGGTCCTGCTGCTGATCCTGGGGCCGCTCCTGCTCCCCGAGTACCGCGATCCCGCCCCGGGGCCGTTCGACATCTTCAGCGCCGTGCTGTCGCTGGCGGCCGTGCTGCCGGTGGTCTACGGCGTCAAGCAGTTCGCCGCCGACGACTTCAGCGCCCAGGCGCTGCTCAGCGTCGCGGCCGGCGTGGTCGTCGGCATCGCGTTCCTGCGCAGGCAGCGCAGGCTGCCGCACCCGATGCTGGACCTGCGGCTGTTCTCCAACCGGGGCTTCACCATGTCCCTGGTCACGAGCACACTCGCGATCTTCGCCCTGGTGGGGCTGTTCTACTTCATCGCGCAGTACCTGCAGATGGTGCTGGGGCTGCGGCCGTTCACCGCGGGACTGCTGACCCTGCCCGCGGCCGGCAGCGCCCTCGTCGGCTCCATGCTGGCCGCCGTGATCGCCCAACGGGTACGCCCCGGGTACATCATGGGCGGCGGCATGATGCTCGCCGCCTGGGGGTTCGCGGTGATGAGCCAGATCGACGTCTCCTCCGAGCGGTGGTTCCTCATCGTCGGCCTGATCCTGCTGGGATCGGGGATCGGAGCGGTGCAGGCGGTCGCCTCCGACGTGATCGTCGCGCTCGCCCCGCCCGAGCGGGCCGGTTCGGCGTCCGCGGTGATGGAGGCCTCCACCGAGCTGGGCGGCGCGCTCGGCATCGCCATCCTGGGCAGCATAGGGCTGGCCGTCTACAGCGAGCAGTTCGTCGAGGCCGGTGGCGCCGCCGGCCTGCCGCCCGAGCAGGCCCTGGTGGCGCGCGAGACCCTGGGCGGCGCGATAGGGGTGGCCGAGCGGCTGCCCGACCAGGCCGCGACGGTCCTGCTCGACGTCGCCCGGACGGCCTTCACCAGCGGCATGCAGGTGGCCGCCATCCTGGGAGCCGCCATCATGGCGCTGACGGCGGTCCTGGCCACGATCCTTCTCCGAGAGGTACGGATGGACGCCACCCCGGTGGACAGCCGTATCGAGTGAACCGGCTCGCCGTCCCCCGCCCCGGCGCCCCTCCGGCGGAGGCGGACGGCACCGGTTCCCGCGCGGGTCCCGGTCCCCGGCCACGCCCCCGAACCGGCGGGCCGGGACCCGTCCCGCCGCGGACCAGCCCGGACCGCAGACCGTCCGGGACGAAGACCGCCCGGGACGAAGACCGCCCGGGACGAAGACCGCCCGGGACGAAGACCGCCCGGGACGGAGATCTGGAAGGACGGAGACCCCGGAGGCGGGCCCCGTCACAGGACGGGACCCGCCGGACCGTCGAAGGACGGAACCCACCGGACCGGGCCCTCGCCGCCCGGCGGTGGGATGAGAAGGTGCGACGGGGACACGACGCCGGTGTCGCGCCGGCTCACATCATCTGGGAGAACTGCGCGGGCAGGTCCCTGCGGCCCTTGACGTTGAGCTTGCGGTAGATGCGCGTCAGGTGCTGCTCCACCGTGCTGACGGTGATGTAGATCTTCCTGGAGATCTCACGGTTGGTGTATCCCAGCGCGGCCAGCGACGCGACGCGCTGCTCGGCGTCGCTGAGCACGTTCATGCTCTCCCCGGCGCCGTTCTCGTAACCGTCGGTGCTGTGCCGTACGGCCTGCCGCAGCGGCTCGGCCCGGCACTCGCCGGCCACGCTGTCGGCGCGGTAGCCGATCATCCGCGCCTTGTTGGGCTCGCCCAGCTCGTTGAGGGTGTGGGTGAGGTCGACCAGCGCGTAGGCCATCTCCAGGCGGTCGCCCGCGGTCTGCAGCATGTCGATCGCCTCCCGCAGCAGGGGGGCGCGCTGCCGCAGGTCGCTGGTCGCGGCGAGCAGGCGGCGGGAGATGCCCCTGGCCCGGAGCGAGTCGCCGCCGGGCAGCTCGTAGGGCTCCTCCAGCAGTGCCCGCGCCTGGTCCTGCTGGTCCATCTGCAGCAGGGCGGCGGCGGCGCCGTGCCGCCACGGCACCAGGGTGGGGGTGTCCAGCCCCCAGGCCCGCATCAGCCGCCCGCAGGTGGAGAAGTCGCTCAGCGCGGCGTGCGAGTGGCTGGTCGCCAGGTGGTAGTGGGCGCGCGCCTGCAGGTAGTAGAGCCCGAACCGGGTCTGCAGGATGCCGTCGGGGATGGGCTGCCTGAGCAGGTGCGCGGCCACCTCGTACTTGCCCATCTCGGTGGTGGCGCGGATCAGCACGGCCAGCGGCAGGCCGATGAGGACCCCGAGGCTGCGCGGGGGCAGGATGTCCAGCGCCCCGCGCGCGTACTCCTCGGCGGTCACCAGGTCGCCCTGGCGCAGGGCGATCACCGCGCGCAGCGAGGCGAGCGTCGCGCGCCAGGTCGGAGCGCGGCGCTGTACGGCCTCGGAGTACATCACGTCGCACCACGGCGCGGCCAGGTCGGCGCGGTCGGAGTAGACCAGGGCGAAGAGCGCCGACTCCACGGTCTCCAGGTTCGCGTCGTCCAGCGAGACGGAGTGCAGGACGCGCTCGGCGGTCCTGAGCGTGTCCGCGTCCGGGCCGTCCCGCAGGACGCCCGTCAGCAGCGTCGCCGCCTGCGCGTGCGGGCCGCTGCCGGCCGCCGTCCACGCCGTCGCCCCGGCGGCCGGGGCGGTGACGGCGACGGCGCGGGCCCGGGAGAGCACCGGCGGATGGGTGCACGACAACCGGTGGCGGACGATGTCGAGCCAGGCCGCCTCCTCGTCGGCGCCCGGCTCGGTGGCCAGCGCGTCCAGCCGTTCGAGCACCCGCGCGGCCTCGTCGTGCTGCCCGTTCCACAGCAGGAACCTCAGCAGCGTGTCCAGCTCCTGGAAGGAGAGCGCGTCCCCGCGGGCGGCCACGACGAGCCGGTCGACGTTCCGGCTGGCCGAGGCCGGGTTGATGCGCCACTCGGCGCGGGCGAGCGCCGTCGTGATCAGCGTGCGGTGCGGGTCGTCGCCGCACAGCTCCAGGGCGAGCTTCAGGCACCGGACCGCGAACTCGTGCCGGTCGTCGGTGAGCGCCTGCTCCGCGGCCTCGCGCAGCTCGGCCAGCGCCCAGGGTTCCCGGAACCGGGCGGAGCCCAGCAGGTGCTCGGCGACCACCGTGGCCGCCACCCCCTCGGCGTGCAGAAGCCGCGCGGCACGACGGTGCATGTCCTGGCGCGCGTGCGGTTCGAGGTCGTCGAGCACGGCCGCCCGGGCGGTGGGATGTCGGAAACGCAGCTCGTCGACGATGCCGATGATCTCAAGACGATTCAGTGTCTGTTTCACATTCGACGCCGGCATGTCGAGCAATTCGGCCAGAAGGGACGGCAGTGCGAAATCTCCCAGGACGGCCAGCCCCTGGGCGACCGTCAGCATGGCCGGGTCACTGCGATAGAGAAGTGCGCGCACCGACCGGGAGAAAGCCTCCGAGACGACGAGCTCGCCCGCCTGGCCGCCCGCGTTCCCGGTGTCCTCCATCAATGCCCTGACCAGTAACGGGTTGCCCCCGCTGACCCCGTGAAAGGCCGGGCCGAATCTTACCGAGGCGGCATCCCCCATCAATTCGCGGGTCATCTTCATGACGCCCTGGTAAGAGAAGGGCAACAATGCGATCCGCTCGTAGTGAGGATGGCGCATGAGATCGACCTCAATATGCGAATCCATGTCCTGTGAGCCTTCCGTGGCGGTCAGGACGATGAGAACGTTGGCACTCTTGAGGCGGTGGACGAAGTTCAACAGGAGCTGCCATGACATGGAATCGGCATATTCGATGTCGTCCACGGTGATGAGGACCGTATTGGTCTTGGAAAGCTCCAGGACAATGGACCACAGACCCTGGGTGGCACGCAGCCGGTCGGACTCCCGCGGCCTTTCCGAGGGCGACCTCGACTCCGGCGCCGCGTCCTCGATCAGCCGTGCCGCCCGCGAGGAGTGGTCGATGGGCAGCGCCGCGCTGTGGAAGAGCTGGCTCACCACCCCGAACGGCACGTCCTGATCCGTCCGCGAGCAGGTCGCGCTCAACCAGATGGCCCCCGATTCCACGGCGCGCCGGCTGAAGGCGTACACCAGTTCGGTCTTGCCCGTCGCGGTGGGCCCGGTGATCGTCGCGACGCGGCCACGGCAGTGCGCACACTCCGTGAGTAGGTCGATGAGAAACGTGATTTCCTTGTCCCGCTCGATTAATATCATCGGGCTCCCCGTTCACCCCGGTGTCCCTAGATGAAAACAGACGATGGAACGATAACATCCGGCGTATAAAAGGCGGGACCTCGGCGGAACCCACCATCGCGTACCGACGGCGCCGAGTGCCACTCTTTTTTGGAGAAGTGCCGGATACGGGAAGGCGACAGTTCCTGATTTCATCACGCTGGGACGCGCAATTTCATCATCACCCCGCCCCCGGTTTCATCACGACGTTGTGTATATGAAGCCGGGAGTTACCGTCGTCTACCCAGCGGGATCATCCACGGATGGCGAGAAAAATGCAAACCCCCTATTTACCCTTATACGGGGATCTGATTTAGGGGGGACGCCGGGGTCGCCGGAGTGGATCGTCGCAGGTGGCTTTGGATATCATGACCCAGATGGAGACCTGATTCGCCGCAACGTGATCATCGCATCACTTTTGGTAGTGAATACCGGTCGGCGGGTAGAACGTGATATCGCTCACAGGTTCTTCGCGCATTCATCGGGGAACCGGCCCGTCGCGCCGTGCGCCGTGGTCCTCCGGCCGGAGGGGCGGCGGCACGGGCCGATCGTTTACGGACGGCGAGACCAAATGAAACGGATGTCATGAAAGAGATCGTGGGCGTCGACGACACCTGGATCCGGCGTTTTCATCTCGGCTCGCGCCAGGAACCGGCCGAGCCGGCCGGGGCGGCCGGGGCGGCCGGGGCGTCGGTCTCGCTGGTCTGTTTTCCGCACGCCGGGGGTGCCGCGGGCTTCTACCTGCCAGTGGCCCGCGTGGCACCGCCCGGGGTCGAGGTGCTCGCCGTGCAGTATCCCGGCAGGCAGGACCGGCGGGCCGAGAAGTGCGTCGACGACGTCGAGGAGCTGGCCGACCGGATCGCCGAGGCGCTGCGTCCCGGGACCGGCCGCCCGATGGCCCTTTTCGGGCACAGCATGGGCGCCCTGGTGGCCTTCGAGGTGGCCCGCAGGCTGGAGGGACAGGGCACCGTGCCCGTGGGGCTGTTCGCCTCCGGGCGCCGCGCCCCGTCGGTCCACCGCGAGGACCGGATGCACCTGCGGCCGGACGAGAGCCTCCTGGCCGAGCTGCGTGGCCTGGGCGGCACGGCGGCGAGGGTGCTCGGTGACGACGAGTTCATGCGGGCGGTGCTGCCCATGGTGCGCAGCGACTACCGGGCCGTCGAGACCTACCGTCACCGGCCGGGCCCGAAGCTGTCGTGCCCGATCACGGCCCTGTCGGGCACGGACGACCCCAAGGCCCGGCCGGGCGACGTGAGGTTGTGGCGCGAGCACACCGAGGCGGAGTTCGAGATGCGGCTCTTCCCCGGCGGCCATTTCTACCTCGTCGACCACGTCGAGGAGATCGTCGGCATCGTCGGGGACCGCATCGCGTCGGCCCTGACCGGCGCGGGCCGAGGCTCCGGGAACGGTTCCTGAGCGCGTTCCCCCGCACGCCGCCCCGCGTACCGCGTCCCGTGTGGAAAAGCGACGTCCGTCATTCCGTACAGCGTCGTCCCCGTGACGAAACACCGGCCGGGCGCGTCGTAAAGATCACGGCTCGCGTCGAAACCTCCGGTGCCCTGCCGCGCCGGGACCGGCGCGGGGACGGCCCGGCATCCGGTTGTGCAGACCACATAGGGACATGTGTGGATATATACGTAGACGCGAGAACGGCGCCGGAGCGGGTCCGGCGCCGTTCTGGTGAGGGGTCACGGGCGCGTCGTGCGACACCCCCGGCCACGCGTGTCGCTACGGGTAGACGTGGAACCCGCGGCCGGTCTTCTTGCCGAGCAGGCCGCCCTCGACCATCCGCAGCAGCATCGGCGGCGGCGAGTACTGCGGGTCCTTGAACTCCTCGTACAGCGCGTCGGCGATCGAGGCCACCGTGTCCAGCCCGATCAGGTCGGCGAGCTTCAGCGGGCCCATCGGGTGCGAGCAGCCGAGCACCATCCCCTTGTCGATGACGTCGGCGGTCGCGAAGCCCGTCTCCACCATCCGGACGGCCGCCAGCAGGTAGGGGATGAGCAGGGCGTTGACCACGAAACCCGCCCGGTCGGGGGAGCGGATCACCTGCTTGCCGAGCGTCCCGACGACGAACGCCTCGGCCCGCGCGCGGGTCTCCTCCTCGGTGAGCAGCGACCCGATCAGCTCCACCAGTGGCAGCACCGGGACGGGGTTGAAGAAGTGCACGCCGATGACCTGGCCGGGCCGGTCGGTCGCCCTGGCCATCCTGATGATCGGGATGGAGGACGTGTTCGACGCCAGGATCGCGCCGGGATCCTCCACGATCTTGTCCAGCGCGCCGAACAGGTCGAGCTTGATCGACTCGCTCTCCGGGGCCGTCTCGAAGACGATCTGCCGGTCGCCCAGGTCGTTGAGGTCGGTGGTGAAGGTGACCCGCTCCACCGCCTCGCTCCGCTCGGCCTCGGTGATCGTCGCCTTGCGCAGGCCGCGGTCCAGGGAGCTCAGCAGCCGCTGCCGCCCCCGGGCCATGGAGGCGCCGCTGGAGACCACCACCCGCACGTCGAGCCCGGCGCGGGCGCAGACGTCGGCGATGCCCGAGCCCATGACCCCGCAGCCGACGATGCCGACCCTGTCGATGCCCGCGGTCCTGTCGATGCCGTTCGCGTCGCTCATGCCGTCTCCCCGGACGTCCCCGCCGACCAGCGCAGCAGGCTCAGGCCCATCGACATGCCGCCGCCGAAACCGGCGAGCAGCACCAGGTCACCGTCGGCGATCATGCCCGACCGGGCGGCGTCGTCGAGGGCCACCGGCACCGACGCGCTGCCCATGTTCCCGTAACGCTCCACCGTGCTCGGCGAGCGCGCGCCGGTCAGCCCCGACCTGCGGGTCAGCTCGTCCAGCAGCACCCCGTTGGCCTGGTGCGGTACGAAGACGTCGATGTCGTCCAGCCGGTGCCCGGCGCCGTGCACCAGGTCCTCCAGCGCGGGCGGTACGTTCTCCATCACGAAGTTCCTCACTCCGCGGCCGTCCATCCTGAAGTAGTGGTCGCCGGCCGCGACGGTCTCGTGGGAGGCCGGGAGCCTGCTGCCCCCGGCCCTGACGCTGATGAGCCCGCTCGCCTCGCCGCGGCTGGACAGGTCGCTGGCGATGATCCCGTACGGCTCGGGCACCATGCCGACGAGGGCGGCGCCTGCGCCGTCCCCGAACAGCACCGCGGTGCGGCGGTCGGTGGCGTCGAGGATGCGCGAGTAGACGTCCGCGCCCACCACGAGCGCGTAGGTCTCCGGCCGGAGCGTGACCAGGGCCCTGGCCAGGTCCAGGGCGTAGACGAAGCCGCTGCACACGACGTTGACGTCGAAGCAGGCGGCGCCGTACGCGCCGATCGCGTCCTGCACCAGGTAGGAGGTGGGCGGCTGGGGGTGGTCACCGGTCGAGGTGGCCACGATGACGTACCCGATGCGGTCGACGCCGACGCCGGATCCCTCGATCGCGTTCAGCGCGGCCAGGGCCGCCAGGTCGGAGGTCGCCTCGTCCGGTGCGGCGTTCCGGCGGAAGGAGATCCGGGTCTTGCCCAGGATCCATTCGGGGGTGACGCCGGCAGGACCCGCCACCCGCTCGTTGCCGACCTCCTCCTTGGGCACGTACGAGCCGGTCGACAGGATTCCGGCGGTTCGCCTGGTCACGGCCGCCTACACCCTTCCGGCCAGGAGCGCCTCGGGGCGGACCGCGGCCTCGGTGCCCGGCATGACGCGGAGCGGGTTCAGCCGGTGCTCGCCGATCCTGGCGCGCAGCCCGGGGTCGGTGACGCCCAGCCCCGGCTCGGGGGCCATGCACAGCACGCCCACCTTGCCCAGGTGGGCGTTGGTCTGCACCAGCCGGGTGGCCTCGCCCACGTCGTCGAGGGAGTACACCGTCGACAGGGTCGGCATCAACCTGCCCAGCTCGAACAGCCGCAGGCACTCCCAGAGCTCCTGCAGGTTGGCGGCGTGGCTGCCGATGATGCGCTTGAGGTTCATCCACAGGTAGCGGTTGTCGTAGTGGTGCTGGTAGCCGGTGCTGGAGCCGCAGGTGACGACCACGCCGCCGCGCCGGGCCAGGAAGACCGAGATCCCGAACGTGGCCCTGCCGATGTAGTCGAAGACGATGTGCGGGTCGCCGCCCGCCCGCTCCCGGATGATCTTCCCGAGGCGCCTGCCCAGCTCGATCGTCCGCTCCGGCCCGGGAGGCTCGTCGCCGCCCATGCCGATCTCGCTGCGGTCGATGACGATGTCGCACCCCAGCCGCTCCAGGGCCGCGGCCTTGGCCGCGGAGCCGACCACCCCGACCGGGATGCCGCCGCCGTTCTTCACCATCTGCACGGCGTACGCGCCCAGCCCGCCGGTCGCGCCCCAGATGAGGACGATGTCGCCCTGCTTCATGTCCGCGCCCTGGCGGCTGACCAGCATGCGGTAGGCCGTGCCCGCGCACAGCGTGATGGAGGCGGCCTCCTCCCAGGTCAGGTGGGCGGGCTTGCGGACCAGCTGGCTGGCGCGGACCACCGTGTAGTGGGCCAGCCCGCCGAAGTTCGTCTCGAACCCCCACACGCGCTGGTCGGCGCCGAGCATGCCGTCGCCGTGGGTGGCCGGCTCCTGGTCGTCGACCTGGACCGGGCTCATCACCACGTGGTCGCCCACCTGCCAGCGGCGCACGCCGCCGCCGACCCGGACGATCACCCCGGCTCCGTCGGAGCCCAGGACGTGGTAGGGCAGGTCGTGCCGGGCGGCGAACCCGCCGGTGGCGCCGAACCGCTTGAGGAAGCTGAACGTCGGCAGCGGCTCGAAGATCGCCGACCAGACGGTGTTGTAGTTGACGGAGCTGGCCATCACCGCGACCAGGACCTCGTCCGGGGCCAGCTCGGGCATGGGCACCCGGCCGACGCGCAGCGACTTGCGCACGTCCTTGTCGTCGGTGCCGCCGAACATGTCGACGTCCTCGACCCGCAGGTGGGCGGCGACGTACTCCTGCGGCAACGCGGTCCGCGCGAGCTCGGCCGAGGTCGCCCCGCCCAGCAGGGCGTCGGCCATCGGGTCCGCGGGGAGGGGCGCCGGGTTCGCCCGGCTGTGGAAGGGCGTGACGGGGGAAACGGCGTTCATCGGAATCCACCGGCTCCTTTCGGTGTGGTGGGCTTGCCTGCGGTGACGGCCGCCGGAGGGCGGGCCCGCCGCGGAGGTGAGGCGGTCCGTTCGGACCCGGGACGGGCCGGCGGGAGGATGCGCGGGGTCGGGGAGCCGGGGACGGCTCACGTGCTGCGGGTCAGAGGGGGATGTTGCCGTGCTCACCGCGCCCGGCCGGGGCGGCGGCGAGGGCCTCGGCGATCCTGCGGCGGGTGTGCGCCGGCTCGATCACCTCGTCCACCACGCCGATGGACATGGCGCGGGCCACGCCCCCGGCGGTGCGGACGTGCTCGTCGACGAGGCGGAGCCGCAGCGCCTCGCGCTCGTCGTCGGCGGCCGCGGCCAGCCGCCTGCGGTGCAGCACGCCGACCGCGGCCTCCGCGCTCATCACCGCGACCTTCGCCTCCGGCCAGGCGAACACCGCGCTGGCGCCCAGCGACCGGGAGTTCATCGCGATGTACGCGCCGCCGTAGGACTGGCGGGTGACCAGGGTCACCCTGGGGACGACGGCCTCGGCGAAGGCGTGCAGGAGCTTGGCCCCGCGCCGGATCACCCCGCCCCACTCCTGCCCGACCCCGGGCAGGTAGCCGGGCACGTCGACGATCACCACCAGCGGCACCCCGAACGCGTCGCACATGCGCACGAACCTGGAGGCCTTCTCCGCGCTCAGCGAGTCGAGGCAGCCGCCCTTGCGCAGCGGGTTGTTGGCGACCACGCCCACCGACGCCCCGGCCAGCCGGCCCAGGCCGACGACCACGTTGGCCGCCCAGCGCGGCTGCATCTCCACGAAGGGCGCGCCGGCGTCGAGGATCTCCAGCACCAGCGGGTGCACGTCGTAGGCCCTGCGGGGGTTGTCCGGCAGCAGCGCCCTCAGGTCCGCGCCGTCGGGGACCGACCCGGGGTCGACCGAGCCCCGGCGGGCCAGGAGCTCGGTCGTCCAGCGGGCCCGCAGGTAGGCCTCGTCCTCGGTCCCGGCCACCACGTGCGCCACGCCCGACGTGCGGCCGTGCGCCACGGGCCCGCCCAGGGACTCCATGTCGATCTGCTCGCCGGTGACGGCGCGCACCACGTCGGGGCCGGTCACGAACATCCGGCCGGCCTCCGACATGATCACCACGTCGGTCAGCGCGGGCCCGTAGGCGGCGGCGCCCGCCGCGGGCCCCAGGACGACCGAGATCTGCGGCACCCTGCCCGACGCCCTGGTCATCGCGGCGAACACCCGGCCGACACCGTCCATCGACTCGACGCCGTCGGCGAGCCTGGCGCCACCGGAGTGCCACAGGCCGATCACCGGCACCCCCTCGGCCAGGGCGGTGTCGACGGCGTCCACGATCCTGAGGCTGCCCGCGGCGCCCATCGCCCCGCCCATGTTCGTGGCGTCGGTGCAGTAGGCGATCACGTCGATGCCCGCGACACGGCCCCGTACGGCCGACACGCCGCTGGTGTCCTCCTCGTGCAACGGGAGCAGGGAGCCGGCGTCGAGCAGCCGCGCCAGCCGGACGGCCGGCGCGCGCTGGTCGAGCTCGGGCTCCTGCCGGGTGCCCGGATATCCGACGGTCAACGCGATCATCCATTCTCGGCGAAAGTCGATACGGTGAAGGGCGGGTTTCCTTGCACGTGGGACACCCCCGTTGAAATCGGGTACGGGCTCGATCCGCCGCCGGCGGCCGAAGAATGTTCACGACCACGGGAACATGAATCCGCCGTGTTCTATCCGGCCCGTGCACGAAACGCTATATGCACGCCACGTGGGCACCAACCCTTATCGCACCCCTAGAGGAAGGCCCCCTCGAAAGGCCGTGCCGGGCCCTGCGCGCGCCACCGCGTCCGCGCGGCCGTCCGGTCCCGCGCCCGCGCCGGGGAGGACGCCGGCCGGACGCCTCGCGGAGCCCGCGCCCGGCCCCGCGCCCGGCGCCACCGGACGCCCGGCGCCGCCCGGCCCCAGCTCGCCGGGGGTTCCGACGCCGGTGGCGCGGGGCCCGACGGGCGCGGACGGCGTGGCCGGAGCGGCCCGCGCCACGATCGTTAAGGGGCGGGTAGGGGTTGTCCGGCACCGCGCCGCTGACGACCATGAACGGTATCGGTGGAGAACGGCGCCGGGCACGCAAGGCCGGGCGCGGAACCGGGTAGGCGGGCCCCGAACGGACGCCCGCGCCTTCACCGGAGGCATGCGGGAAAAGCCGGAGAACGTCCGGGAAAAGCGCTTCCGCCGACGGCGGTGGCGTTTTCACGAACGTTCTCGTGAATCGGCGGACCCTCATTGTCTCCGGCCGGGCGTCGTTTCCCCGTGTGCTTTCCGGCGGTGATCGGGGAACCCCGGCGCCGCCGTTCGGCACGGGGTCGTCCGGTGCGTCCCGCGACGGTCCCGCCGCCCCCGGCCCTCCGGCGCGTCCCCTTCCCGGGCGCGTGGCCACCGGCCCCGCGTCACGCCGGCGCGGGTTCGGGGAACTCGCGCGGTCGCCGGCACACGGCGGCTCCTCAGAAAGGTTTCGAACATGAAGATCCACCAGCTCGAGGTGGAGGACTCGTTCCTGATCACCCCCGAGGTCTTCGCGGACCGGCGGGGGACGTTCCTGGAGATGTTCAACCAGCCCGCGTTCCGCGAGGCGATCGGCCACCCCCTCTCGGTCGCCCAGGTCAACTGCTCGGTCTCCCGGCGCGGGACGATCCGCGGCGTGCACGCGACCGCCCTTCCCGGGCAGGCCCGCTACGTGGCCTGCGCCCAGGGCGCCATCGTCGACATCGTGGTGGACATCCGGGTCGGCTCGCCCACCTACGGCCGTCATGTCGCGGTCCAGCTCAGCGCCGACAACCGGCACGCCCTCTACCTGGCCGAGGGCCTGGCGCACGGCTTCGCCCCGCTGACCGAGCACGCCACCGTCGTCTACCTGTGCTCCAGCAACTGGTCGCCCGGCACGGAGATCCAGATCGACCCGCTGGACGCGGAGCTGGCGCTGCCCTGGCCGCGCGAGCACGAGCTGCTGCTGTCGGACAAGGACCGCGACGCCCCCTCGCTGCGCGAGTGCGCCGAACGCGGCCTGCTGCCGGCCTACGCCGACTGCAAGGCCCGCTACGCCGAGCTCAACGACTACGCCCTGACCTGATGACGTCCCCGCGGAACACCTGGAGCCAACGATGATCCCCTTGTTCGGTGTGGCGATGTCGCCGGCCGCCCCCGCCGCGGCCGCCGAGGTCCTGGGCAGCGGCCGGATCGGCCAGGGCGCCAAGGTCGACGAGTTCGAGGCGGCCCTGGCCGCCAGGATCGGCAACCCCCGGGTCGCCACCCTCAACAGCGCCACCGCCGGTCTGCAGCTGGCCCTGCACCTGGTCGCCGGGGGCACCGGCGGCGACGACGGCGACGACGGCGACGACGGCGAGGTGCTGTCCACGCCGCTGACCATGGAGGCCACCAACTGGGCGATCCTGGCCAACCGGCTGCGCATCCGCTGGGTCGACATCGACCCGGCCACCCTCAACGTCGACCTGGACGACCTCGCCCGCAAGATCTCACCCCGGACGCGCGCCGTCATGGTGGTGCACTTCGCCGGCTACGCGGTCGACCTCGACCGGCTCGGCCAGATCCTCGACGAGGCCGAGGCCAGGTTCGGGTTCCGCCCCGTGGTGATCGAGGACTCCGCGCACGCCTGGGGCGCCACCTACCGGGGCAGGCCGCTGGGCACCCACGGCAACGTCTCGGTCTTCAGCTTCCAGGCCATCAAGCACCTGACCTCCGGGGACGGCGGGGCGATCGTGCTGCCCACCGACGAGCTGTACCGGCGGGCCCGGCTGCTGCGCTGGTTCGGCATCGACCGCACCGCCGACCGGCTGCGCAACCCCCCGGACGTGCCCGAGTGGGGCTTCAAGTTCCACATGAACGACATCAACGCCGCGGTCGGCCTGGCCAACCTGGCCGGCGTCGACGAGGTCCTGGCCAGGCACCGCGACAACGCCGCCTTCTACGACCGCGAGCTCGCCGGCACCCCCGGCCTGGAGCTGACCGAGCGGGCCGGGGACCGGGAGTCCTCCTTCTGGATCTACCCCATGAAGGTGGAGGACCGGGAGTCGTTCATGAAGCGCATGGACGACGCCGGGATCATGGTCAGCAACGTGCACGAGCGCAACGACCTGCACACCTGCGTGCGCGAGTACTCCGCACTCCTTCCCAACCTGGAGAGGGTCGCCCCGCAGATCGTGTGCGTGCCCGTGGGCTCGTGGGTGACCGACGAGCAGCGCGAGCACATCGCCGCCTCCATCAAGAAGGGCTGGTGAGGACTCCCCATGCCCGTCGCGCCCAGCGCCAAGGGGACCGTGCCGTTCGGTGAGCACCGGACCTGGTACCGGGTGACCGGCACCCCCGGCTCCGGCCTGCCCACGCTGGTCGCGGTGCACGGCGGTCCCGGCAGCACCCACGACTACCTGGTGGGCCTGGCCGTGCTCGCCGAGGCCGGCTGGCCCGTCGTCCACTACGACCAGCTCGGCAACGGCGGCTCCACCCACCTGCCGGACGCGGACCCGGGCTTCTGGACGCCCGCCCTCTTCCTCGACGAGCTGGACAACCTGCTGCGGCACCTGGGCGTGGACGACGACTACGTCCTGTTCGGCCAGTCGTGGGGCGGGCTGCTGGTCGCCGAGCACGCCTCGCGCGGGCCGGCCGGGCTGCGCGGCCTGGTGGTCGCCAACGCCCCGGCGTCGTACCCGCTCTGGCTGAGCGAGATGCGGGTGCTGCGCGAGCGGCTGCCCCCCGGCGTGGACGACACGCTGCGCGCGCACGAGGAGGCCGGCACGACGGACTCCCAGGAGTACTTCGACGCCATGATGGTCTTCTACAACAGGCACGTCTGCACGCTGCAGCCGTGGCCGCGCGAGTTCCTCGCCACGTTCATGGAGATCTACAACGACCCCACCGTCTACTACGCGATGAACGGGCCGAGCGAGTTCCACGTGATCGGCTCGCTGCGCGACTGGGGGGTGATCGACGGCCTTCCCGACATCGACGTGCCCACGCTGGTCATCTCCGGGCGCCACGACGAGGCCACCCCCGCCACGGTACGGCCCTACGTCGACCTCATCCCCGACGTCCGCTGGGAGATCTTCGAGAACTCCAGCCACACGCCGCACCTGGAGGAGCCCGAGCGCTTCATCGCGGTCATGACCGAGTTCCTCAAGAGTTTGGAATAGCGATGAACAGCGATACAGACACCGGCGCCAAGGCCGGGACGGCGATCGTCTTCCCCGGCATGGGGCCCACCAGGTTCGCCGACGTCGCCGCGTTCATGCTCGGGGACCCCGGGGCGCGGCGGCTGTTCGAGCGCGCCGGCGACGCGCTCGGCTACTCGCCCGTCGAGCGCTTCCGCGACTCGGGGGACGACTACACCGAGGCGGCACAGGTGGCGTTCATGGTGAACTGCCTGGCCCTGGCGGAGTGGGCGGAGCGGGAACTGGGCGTCGAGCCCGAGGTGTGCGCGGGCCCCAGCTTCGGCGGCAAGGCCGCCACCGCCTACTCGGGCGCGCTGTCCTTCGAGGACGCCGTGCGGACGACCGCGGCGCTGGCGCGCTGCACCGCCGGGTACTTCGCCCGCGAGCACACCGACATCGTCACCCACTCCTTCGTCCGCGTCCCCGAGCCCCGGCTGAAGGAACTGCTGGCGGAGCTGGACGAGCACGACGAGTGGTACGACCTGTCGTGCCGCGTCGACCACGACTTCCACATGCTCTCGCTGCGCGAGCGGCGGGTCGAGTGGCTCCAGGGGAGGGTGCGCTCGATGGGCGGGCTCTCGCTCTACACGATGCGGCCCCCGATGCACTCGGCCGCGTTCGAGCCGCTGCGGCGCCTGGCGGCCCGGGAGGTCCTCGACGGGCTGGACTTCGCCGACCCGCGCCTGCCGGTCGTCGACGACCACGACGGGACCGTGCTGACCACCGGGGACGGCGTGCGGACGATGCTGCTGGACGGCTTCGTGCGGGCGCTGCGCTGGCCGGACGTGGTGGACACGCTGCGCGGCCTCGGCGTGGCGCGGGTCTGCGTCGCCGGTCAGGACAGCCTGTTCGGCCGGGTGCCGGTCACCACGAGGAACTTCACCGTCGTGCCGGTCAACCCGAGGGTGGTGGCGGCGCCCCGGCCGGGGTCGCGGCCCGCGTCGTCCTCACCGTCGCGACCGGTGCCGCAACCGGTGCCGCAGTCGGGGTCACAGCCGGGGGCACAGCCGGGGTCGCGGCCGGTACGGCCGTCCGGTGCGTGACGGGACCGGCGGGTCCGCCCGCCGGTCCCGCGCCGCCCGGTCAGCCCACCGGACGGAACATCCCCGACAGGACCTTCCAGAGCGTGCCCGGTGTGCGGAAGGTCTCCATGCTGAGGGCGTCGTCCTGGAAGTGCACCCCGTACTCCTCCTCCAGGGCGGACAGCAGCTCGACGATGCCGAGCGAGTCGAGACCGAGGTCGGTCAGGGGGGTGTCCTGCTCGATCTTCTCTTCCGGCGGCAGGAAGGGGAGCTGCCGGCGCAGGAGCTCCTCGAAACGATCGTCCCACATGGTGGTCGACTTCCCTTCTCAGTGGAGGGCGTGCTGGGGTGTGAACGCGAAAAGAAAGATGAGGGGAGTCGCGGTCCGCGACATTCACCCGAGGGGCGGCACCACTGCCGGGCGTCATTCTCACCTCGCCCCTCCGAAGTGAACCTAGCGCGCGCGGGCGCCGATGTCCATCGCTCTCGCGGTGATTCTTCGAATTGATTCCGGGCCTTTTGCCGGGCGTATCGGAATAACCACGCGTACCCATCGACATTCAAGGACGGAAATGACCGTGGAAACCTCCCACGCCCTCTACTCGCGTTTCCTGCGCGGCCTGGAGACCTCCCCGGAACGGCCGGCCTTCCGCGTCGCCGGCTCCGGCAGCGGCTCCGGCAGCGGCGCCGGTACGGCCTCCTACGCCGAGGTCCACCGCGCGGCCCTGCTCTGGGCCGGGGCGCTGCCCGTCCCGGCCCCGCCCGGGGCCGCAGGCGCCGCGTCCCGCCCCTCCGGGGCCGTCGGGGTGCTCGCCGCCAAGGGGGCCATCGCCTACACCGGGATCCTGGCCGGCCTGTACGCCGGGGCGACCGTCGTGCCGCTGCACCCGGACTTCCCCGCGGCCCGTACCCGGCAGATGATCGAGGCCGCAGGGGTGTCCACGCTGGTCGTGGACGACCGGGGCCGGGCACGGGCCGCCGAGCTCGCCGCGGACGGGCTCGACCTCGCGGTCCTGGACCCGGCGGCGGCCCCGCCAGGCCCGGAGCGCGCGCTGGAGCGCCCGCGCCCGGTCGAGCCCGGCGACATCGCCTACGTGCTGTTCACCTCCGGCTCCACCGGCCGCCCCAAGGGGGTGCCGATCACCCACGCCAACACCGCCCACTACTTCGCCCTGCTGGACCGGCGCTACGACTTCACCCCCGGCGACGTCTTCTCGCAGACCTTCGACCTGACCTTCGACTGCGCGATGTTCGACCTGTTCTGCGCCTGGGGGGCCGGGGCCGTCGCGGTCCCCGTACCGCCGCACGCCTACCGGGACCTGCCCGCGTTCCTCGCCGAGCAGGGCGTCACCGTGTGGTTCTCCACGCCCAGCGCCATCTCCATGGCCCGCAGGACGGGCGGCCTGCGACCGGGGTCCATGCCCGGCCTGCGCTGGAGCCTGTTCGCCGGTGAGGCGCTGAAGTGCGCCGACGCCACCGACTGGCAGCGGGCCGCGCCCGCCTCCACGCTGGAGAACCTCTACGGGCCGACCGAGCTGACCATCACCGTCACCGCCCACCGCTGGGACCAGGAGGTCTCCCCGGGCCTGGGCGTCAACGGCATGGCGCCGATCGGCGAGGTCAACGACGGGCACGAGCACGTGCTGCTGGACGCCGAGGGCAGGCCCGACGCCACCGAGGGCGAGCTGTGGATCACCGGGCCGCAGACCACCCCCGGCTACCTCGACCCCGCCGACGACGGCGGCCGGTTCGTCGAACGCGACGGGCGGACCTGGTACAACACCGGCGACCGGATCCGCAGGGCCGCAGGCGGCGAGCTGGTCTACCTGGGCAGGGCCGACGCCCAGGTCCAGGTGCGCGGCTGGCGGGTGGAGCTCGCCGAGATCGACCACGCCCTGCGCGGGTGCGACGGGGTCGACGACGCGGTGACCGTCAGCGGAGGCGCCGACGGCGACGTCGAGCTCGTGGTGTTCTACACCGGGACGCCGTCACGCCCGGCCGACCTCGCCGCGAGGCTCCGCCGGACCCTGCCCCCGGGCATCATCCCCCGCCACTACCGGCACCTGGACGAGCTGCCGCTGAACCCCAACCGCAAGGTGGACCGGGCCGGTCTCGCGGCGTGGGCCGCCCGCATCCTCACCGGCACCGAACAGGCGCCTCCGGCGACCCCCGAAAAGGCGTCCCCCGTCGGCGCGGCGTCCCGGGAGATTCTTTAGGGGGGCGTAGGGGTGTGGCCGCCGGGGAGGGGCGAGGTAGCGTTTCCATGGATTTATCTGGGCCCTGTCCCATGAAAAAGCGCATGGGCCGCCGGAGGAAATTCTTTTTTCATTCGGGGACGGGAGACTAATGTGGAGAAATTGATTTCCGAGGTGCCGTCCCTGCGGTCGGATCTCGTGCACCGCCTGCTGGACGACGCGGCCGCGGCCGCGCCTTCCGACCCCGCGGTCCGCGACGCGCGGGGCGGGTGGAACTACCGGCGGGTCGCCGAGCTGAGCCACGCCTTCGAGGCGTGGCTGGACGAGCAGGGAGTCGGCCCGGGAGACCGGGTGATCGTCCAGCTCCCCAACCGGCGCGAGATGGTCCCCATCGTCTACGGCGTCCTGCGCCGCGGCGCCGTCCTGGTGCCGCTGAACCCCGGCATGAAGCCGTTCCACCTGAGCTCGGTCCTGAAGGACTGCGAGCCGTCGCTCGTCGTCGGGTCGGGGGAGGCCGCCGCGACCGTGCGGACGCTCGGGGACGTCCCCGTGCACGACCTCGACGAGATCTGGGCCGGGATCGAGGAGCGGGCCGACCGGCCCGTCACCCGCGAGCCGGTCGAGATCCCGGCCGAGTACGTCGCCGTCCTCATCTACACCTCGGGCAGCACGGCCGCGCCCAAGGCGGTGGTCTGCCCGCACGAGCGGGTGAGCTACGCCGCCTCCGCCATCAACGCGGTGCTCGGCTACCGGCCGGGCGACGTGGTCTTCTGCCGGCCGCCGATGTCCTTCGACTACGGCCTCTACCAGATCTTCCTGTCCGCGCTGGGCCGCGCCGAGCTGGTGCTGGCCGGGGACGGGCCGGACGTGGCGCTGCTCGGGCAGATCCGCGACTGCGGCGCGACCGTCGTCCCGATCGTGCCGTCCCTCGGCGCGATGATCTCGACGCTGGCCAGGCGCGCCCCCGGTTCCGCGCCGTCGGTGCGGATGTTCACCAACACCGGGGCGGCCCTGCCGTCCGCGACCATCGACGGGCTGCGCGCGTCGTTCCCGGGCGCCCGGGTGGTCAGGATGTACGGCATCACCGAGTGCAAGCGCGTCACCATCATGGAGCCGGAACTCGACGGGGAACGTCCCGGCGCGTCCGGCAGGGCACTGCCCGGCACCCGCGTGCTGATCCTCGACGGCGAGGGCCGCCCGCTGCCCGCCGGCGAGGTCGGCGAGATCGTCGTGGACGGGCCGAACGTGATGGCCGGCTACTGGCGCGACCCCGTGCTGACCGCGCGGGCCTACCGCCCCGACCCCGAGACCGGCAGGGCGCGCCTGCACACCGGTGACTACGGCAGCCTCGACGAGGACGGCTACCTGTACTTCCAGGGCCGCCGGGACGACATGTTCAAGCGCAAGGGCACCCGGATGAGCACCGTCGAGATCGAGGCGGCCGCCATGGACATCCCCGGCGTCACCGCGGCCGTGGTCCTTCCCCCCGCCGACGGCCGCGACCTGGTGGTGTTCGTCGAGGGCGAGCTGACCCCGCACGCGGTCCTGCGCGAGCTGGCCCTGCGGCTGGAACCGCCGAAGGTGCCCGCGGCCTGCCACGTGCTGGAGAGGTTCCCGCTGACCCTGAACGGCAAGAACGAGCGCAAGCAGCTGGCGCTGCTGCTCGAGGGGAGCTCCGCATGAGCCGCACCACCGACCTCGTCGCCAGGTACGGCTCCCCGCTGTACGTCTACGACCTCGACCGCGTCACGGACGCCCGCGACGCCCTGCTGTCCTCGCTGCCGGAGACGTTCGAGCTGTTCTTCTCCTTCAAGGCCAACCCGCACCCCGAGATCGCCCGTGCGCTGCGCGGCGGGGACGGGCGCGGCTGCCTGGCCGAGATCAGCTCGACCGGCGAGCTGAGCGCCGCCCTGGAGGCCGGCTTCGACGGCTCGGAGATCCTCTACACCGGGCCGGGCAAGACCCGCGAGGAGCTGACGGCCGCGATCGCCGCCGGGGTCGTCTCCTTCTCGGTGGAGTCACCGGGCGACCTGCGGCGCGTGGGGGAGGTGGCGAGCGCCCACGGCGTGGTCGCCGACTGCCTGCTCCGCGTCAACAGCGCCACCTCCAGCGCGGCGACCAGCATCAGGATGACCGGCACCCCGTCCCAGTTCGGCATCGACAGCGAGACGCTGGCGGACCTGATGCCCGAGCTGCGCGCGGTGCCCGGTACCCGGCTGGCCGGGGCCCACCTGTTCTCGCTGAGCAACGCCAAGGACGAGGAGAGCCTGATCGGGGAGTTCCGCCACACCATCTCGGTGGCGGCGGGCCTGCGGCGGGAGGTGGACCTGCCGGTGCGCCTGCTGGACATCGGCGGGGGCTTCGCCGCCCCCTACCTCACCCCCGGGGAGCGGCCCGTCTACCCGGGCCTGCGGGCCGCGCTGGAGGAGATCCTCGACGAGCACTTCCCCGACTGGCGGGCCGGGACGCCGCGGATCGCCTGCGAGTCCGGGCGCCACCTGGTCGGCGGCGCCGGGGAGCTGCTGTGCACCGTGGTCAACATCAAGGAGAGCCGCGGGCGCAAGTTCGTCATCCTCGACGCGGGCATCAACACCCTGGGGGGCATGTCGGGCCTGGGACGGCTGCTGCCGGTCTCGGTGGGGCTCGGCGACGACCCGTCGCGGGACGGCGACCCGGCCGGGGAGGAGGTCGCCACCCTGGCCGGCCCGCTCTGCACCCCGGGCGACGTCCTGGGCAAGAACGTGCGGCTCCCCGCGCTCTCGGTGGGCGACGTCGTCACCATCCCCAACGCGGGCGCGTACGGGATGACCGCGAGCCTGCTGATGTTCCTGGGACGTCCCGCCCCCACCGAGGTCGTCGTGCGCGGCGGCGAGGTCGTGTCGGCGTCCCGTATCCAGTTCGTTCGGAAATACGACTGAGTTCCGGCGTCGCGGGGCCCGGGTGAGGGTCCCGCGGTGCCCCCGCGGTGTTTACGCGGTGTCCCCGGGGAGCCCCGCGGGGTCTCGCAGGGCTCCCCGACGCGGCACGGTCGCGTCACGGCGGGACCCCGGCGGTGCCGGGACGTCCGGGAGCGGCCGGCCCGCTCTCCCGGAACCCCGAATGCTTCAGCGCCTCTGGCGATTCGTACGGCCTTCATACGGTTTTTCAAAGACGTGGAGTGGACGGATGAGCGAGTCCGAGCAGTTCGTTTCTGGCACCTCCGGCGCGGCGGACGGCGGGCGGGTGGCGCCCTCGGCGTTCACGTTCCCCTCGGAGGACCTGACCGCCGAGCGCCGGCTCGCCTTCCTGGTCGAGCTCGTGCACGACCTGACGGTCGAGATCCTGCGCACCGTGCTGCCGTACGCCCCCGACACGATCGACCCGTACCAGGCGTTCCAGGAGCTGGGCTTCGACTCGCTGGCCGCGGTCGAGCTGCACGACCGGCTCGCCGAGCGGATGGGCGCGGAACTGCCGATGACCCTCGCCTTCGACCACCCCACCCCCGCCGCCGTGGCCGCCTACCTGTTCGAGGAGGTCCTCGGCCTGGCCGACGGCGAGACCTCCGAGGTACGCGCGATCGTCGGCTCCGACGAGCCGATCGCCATCGTCGGCATCGGCTGCCGTTACCCGGGCGGCATCGCCACCCCCGAGGAGCTGTGGCGGCTGGTCGCCGAGGGCGGCGAGACCGTCACCGGCTTCCCCGTCGACCGCGGATGGGACCTGGAGCGGCTGTTCGACGACGACCCGTCGACGGCCAACACCAGCTACGCGCGCGTCGGGCACTTCCTGCACGACGCCGCCGAGTTCGACTCCGACTTCTTCGGGATCAACCCGCGCGAGGCCGTGGCGATGGACCCGCAGCAGCGGCTGCTGCTGGAGACCGCCTGGGAGGCGTTCGAGCGGGCCGGCATCGACCCGCGCTCGCTGCGCGGCAGCCAGACCGGCGTGTTCATCGGCGCCGAACCGCAGGACTACGGCCCCCGGCTCGACAAGGCGCCCGGCGAGGTCGAGGGGTACCTGGTCACCGGCAACGCCACCAGCGTGGTCTCCGGCCGCATCGCCTACACCTTCGGGCTGGAGGGGCCGACCCTCACCGTCGACACCGCCTGCTCGGCCTCGCTGGTCGCGATCCACCTGGCCTGCCAGTCCCTGCGCACCGGCGAGACCTCGCTGGCGCTGGCCGGTGGCGTGACCGTGATGTCCACCCCCGGCACCTACACCGCGTTCAGCCGCCAGCAGGTGATCGCCGCCGACGGCCGCTGCAAGGCGTTCTCCTCCTCCGCCAACGGCACCGGCTTCTCCGAGGGCGTCGGCGTCATCGTGGTCGAGCGCCTGTCGGACGCGCTCCGCCGGGGACACCCGGTGCTGGCGGTCATCCGCGGCTCGGCGATCAACCAGGACGGCGCCAGCAGCGGCCTGACCGCGCCCAACGGCCCCTCGCAGGAGCGGGTCATCCGCCAGGCCATGGCCAACGCCGGGCTCTCCAGCGGCGACGTCGACGTGGTCGAGGCGCACGGCACCGGCACCAAACTGGGCGACCCGATCGAGGCCCACGCCCTGCTGGCCACCTACGGCCGCGACCGGGGCGACGCCGCGCCGCTCCGGCTGGGCTCGATCAAGTCGAACATCGGGCACACCCAGGCGGCGGCCGGCTCCGCGGGTGTGATCAAGATGGTGATGGCCATGCGGCACGGCGTGCTGCCCCGGACCCTGCACGTGGACGAGCCGTCTCCGTACGTCAACTGGTCCATGGGAGAGGTCGAGCTGCTGACCGAGGACCTGCCGTGGGAGAAGTCCGGCGCCCCGCGCCGGGCCGCGGTGTCCTCCTTCGGCGTCAGCGGCACCAACGCGCACGTGATCCTGGAGGAGCCCCCCGCGGCCGTCCCTGGCTCCGAGGACGGTTCCACCGACCCCGGGAGCGTGACGGACGCTCTCGCGACCACCGGGGATGCCGAGAGCGCCGAAGAGGCGCCGCGGCCCGCCGCGGTGCCGGTGCCGCTGTCGGCCAGGAACGGGCAGGCGCTGCGGGCGCAGGCGGCCCGCCTGGCCGCCCACCTCCGGGACCGCCGACAGGCCGGGGAGGACCTCGACCCGGTCGACGTCGGCCACTCCCTGGTGACCACCCGGTCGCTGTGGGACCACCGCGCGGTCGTCGTCGCGGGCGACCGCGAGGAACTCCTCGCCGGCCTGGCCGCGCTGGCCGAGGGGGAGTCGGTGCCGAACGTGCTCCAGGGCGTCGCCTCCGCCCAGGAGCGCCCGGTCTTCGTCTTCCCCGGCCAGGGGTCCCAGTGGGCCGGGATGGCCGTGGAACTGCTCGACTCCTCGCCGGTCTTCGCGCGCAGCATGCGCGAGTGCGCCGCGGAGATCGAGACCCACGTGGACTGGAGCCTGCTCGACGCGCTGCGCGGCACCCCGGGCGCGCCCTCCCTGGACCGGCTCGAGGTCGTCCAGCCGGTGCTGTTCGCGGTGATGGTCTCCCTGGCCGAGCTGTGGAAGTCCCACGGCGTCCTGCCGGCCGCCGTCGTCGGACACTCCCAGGGCGAGGTCGCGGCCGCCTACGTGGCCGGAGGACTGTCGCTGGCCGACGCGGTACGCGTGATCGTGCTGCGCAGCCGCCTGTTCGCCGAGACCCTGATCGGCAAGGGCGGGGTCGCCGCGGTCGCGCTGCCCGCCTCCGAGGTCGAGCGGCGCCTCGCCCGCTGGCACGGCAAGCTGTCCGTCGGCGGCAAGAACGGCCCCTTCTCCTCCACCGTGGTCGGCGACGCCGACGCCCTGGCCGAGCTGGTCGCCGGCTGCGAGGCCGAGGGCGTGCGCGCCCGCGTCGTGGCCTCCTCGGTCGCCTCGCACTGCGCCCAGGTCGACCCGCTGCGCGAGCGCCTGCTGGACATGCTCGCCCCGGTCACCCCCCGCAGCGGCGACATCCCGTTCTACTCGACCGTGACCGGCGGCCTGCTCGACACCGCCGAGCTGACCGCGGAGTACTGGTTCGGCAACGCCCGCTACCCGGTGGAGTTCCACCAGGTCGTCCAGACGCTGCTGGCCGAGGGACAGCGCGTGTTCCTGGAGTCCAGCCCGCACCCGGTGCTCGCGATGAGCGTCCAGGACGCGATCGACGAGGCCGGCCTGGAGGCCGCCGCGTTCGGCTCCCTGCGCCGCGGCGAGGGAGGCCCGCGCCGCTTCCTGGCCTCGCTGGCCGAGGCCCACGTCCACGGCCTGCGCGTCGACTGGGAGCCGGCCCTCGCCCCGTACGGGCCGCGCCGGGTCGACCTGCCCACCTACGCCTTCCAGCACCGTCGCTTCTGGCTGGAGGCCGGCGCCTCCGGCGGCGACCTCACCTCGGTCGGTCTGGGTTCGGTGGATCATCCGTTGCTGGGTGCGGTGGTGGTGGTGGCCGATTCGCAGGGGGTGTTGTTCTCGGGGCGGTTGTCGCTGGGGT
>NZ_JBVJIA010000059.1:0-25324 GCF_055586505.1 Streptosporangium sp. NPDC050148
GTCGCCGGTCCCGCGGATCACCGGTGACCGGCGACGACGAGGCCCGTCTCGTAGGCAACGACCACCAGCTGGGCCCGGTCGCGCGCCCGGAGCTTGTCCAGCAGACGTCCCACGTGCGTCTTCACCGTGCCGACGCTGAGGTGCAGGGACCCGGCGATCTCGGAGTTGGACAGCCCCCGGGCGATCAGCGTGAGCACCTCGCGCTCGCGCGCGGTGACCTCGTCCAGCTCACGTCCGAGCGGCCTGCCGGGTGCCGCCCGCCGGGTGAACTCGGAGATGAGCCGCCGCGTCACCCCGGGGGCCAGCAGCGCGTCCCCGGCGACGATCACGCGGATCGCCTCCAGCAGGTGCGCCGCGGTGGTGTCCTTGACCAGGAAACCGCTCGCCCCGGCGCGCAGGGCCGCGTAGACGTACTCGTCCAGGTCGAACGTGGTCAGGATCAGCACCCGCACCCCGGCCGTCAGGGGTGAGCCGCAGATCAGCCGGGTGGCCTCGATACCGTCCATCTCGGGCATCCGCACGTCCATCAGCACGACGTCCGGGCGTTCCCGCTCGGCCAGGCGCACCGCCTCGGTGCCGGTGGCGGCCTCACCGGCGGTCGTCATCCCGGGGGTGGCGTCGACCAGGGCGCGGAAACTGTCGCGCAGCAGTACGTGATCGTCGGCGAGCAGCACCCGGATCGGCGCGACCCCGCTCACGGGAGCCGCTCCCGCGGCTCGTACGGCAGGGTGGCCGAGACCCGGAAGCCGCCCTCCGGGACCGGGCCCGCGCTCAGCGTGCCACCGTACAGCGTCACCCGCTCCCGCATGCCGATCAGCCCGTGCCCCCCGTGCCCCCCGTGCCCCCCGCCGCCCCGGGGTTCGGCGCCGCCTCGTCCCCGGCCGTCGTCGACCACCTCGACCAGCACGGTCCGCCCGTCGGCCTCGACGCGGACCCGGCACCGGGCCGGGGCGGCGTGCCTGACCACGTTGGTCAGCGCCTCCTGCGCGATCCGGTACACCGACAGGCCCACCGCCTCGGGCAGCTCGTCGGCACCGCGCACCTCCAGCTCGACGGGGACGCCCGCCGCGCGGGTGCGCTCGGCCAGCTCGGGCAGCCGGTCCGGCCCCGGAGCCGGCTCCAGGTCGGCGGGGGAGGCGGTGTCGTCGCGGAGCACCCCCAGCAGGCGGCGGATGTCGGTGAGCGCGGCCCTGCTGGTGTGCTCGATGACGGCCAGCGCGGGCAGCACCTGCCGCGGGTCGGTCTCGGCGATGTGACCGGCGACCGTGGCCTTGACCGCGATCAGGCTCATGCTGTGGCCGACGATGTCGTGCAGCTCGCGGGCGAGGCGCAGCCGCTCGTCGGCCACGGCCTGCCGGGAGAGCCGCTCCGCGGCGGCCCGCCGCCGCCGGACCAGCGCCCCGGCCGCCCAGGACGCACCGGTCACCACCCAGATCGCGCCGGCCTCCACCGGCCAGGCGAGCGCCGGCTCGCCGGGCGCGGACCCGGAACGGACCTCGATCCCGAGCGTCGCGTACAGGCGGGCGACCGCGGCCGCCGAGGTGAGCAGGCCGATCCCCAGGGCGGCCAGGGACCGCCTGCGTGGCTCGGTGACCGCGACACGGTGAAGGATCAGCGCCACCGGGACGTACGCCACCCAGATCGCCCCGGCGCCGACCACGCCGAGCAGCGTCGCGGCCGTCGCGCCCGCCCCCGACAGGCCCAGCGCGGTCCAGGGCCACCGCCGCCGTGCCGTCACCGGCAGCGCGATGAGCGCCGCCGTCGCCCACGCCGCCCAGGCCGGACCGGTGAACACCCGCAGGGGAGGTTCGAAGATCGCGTACGCGGCGAGCGGCAGCAGGATCATCGCCGCCACGACGTCGAGGGGGGCGGGGGAGACGATCTCCCGGGAGCTGGGCACACCGCGACGCTACCGTCCCGGTACGGACCGGGACATCCGACCACGGTCGGACGACCGGAGGCATAGGAGACGGGCCGGGAGCAGGTCCCCGGGCACGGCGGCGATGTCCGACCGCGGCCCGATGCGCGGGCACCCCGCAGTCCGCGACCGTCGGGGCATGACCGACGACCTTCCCTCCCCTGCCGCCGCTCCCGTCACCGGGCGGGCCGCCGAACGCGCCTCCGGGCGGGCCACCGGGCGCACCGGCGAACCCGCCTCCGACCCGACCGGCCACCCGACCGGCCACCCGACCGGCCACCCGGTCTGTCACCCGGCCGCCGGAGCGGCCGCCGACCCCGTCGCCGGGCGGGCGCGCCGGACCGAGCCGTTCTGGTTCCCCGGACCCTGGGTGGGCGGGATCGCGATGATCCTGGGCCCCCTGCTGATGTCCGCCGGGGTGCTCCTCCGCGTCAGGTACCACCACTTCTTCCCGCAGCAGCTGGCGGCCTACGACGCGGAACCGCGGCTGATGGTTGCCGCCTACTCCCTCTTCGTCGCGGGCAACGTGCTCATGTGGCCCGCCGTGATGACGCTCGCCCGGCTGATCGGCGCCACCAGGCCCGGCTGGGCGGTCTGGGGCGGCACCCTGGTGATGTTCGGGCTGTTCACCCGGACCTTCCACGGGGGCATCGACCACCTGGCCTTCCAGCTCGTCGACCTGTACGGCCTGGAGCCGGCCACCCGGACGGTCGCCGGCTCCTACGCGGCCTGGCACGTGTTCCGCTTCCCCGCCGTCACCATCGTCACCGGCTGGGTGGTGCTCGCGGTCGGCGCCTACCGGTCCGGGGTGCTGGGACCGGTCCGCTCCGTCGCGCTGGGCGCGATGTGGGTCCTCGCCCTGGGCACGCTCAAGGGCACCGAGCCGCAGTCGCTGGTCGCCCTGGCCTGCCTGTGCGTGGCGTTCCTGCCGCTGGGCGTACGGGTGCTGCGCGAGGGCCCCGGGCCCACCGGCCGGATCCTGGCGTGGACCGCCCTGGCCGTGGCGCTGACCCTGGTGCTGGTGCTCTTCGGCCCGGAAGGGTGACGGCCCTGCCCTGGAGGGCGACGACCCGGGCCGGGAGTACGGCCCGTCGTGTCGCCGCCGGGGTCACTCCCCGGCCCGCACCCGCTCCCGCCGCCGGTAGGCGGCCGACCAGGGCCGTGAACCGCCGGGCGAAGGCCGCGCGGGACAGACCCGCGTGCCTGCCCAGCTCCTCGACGCTTCATCGCCGTCCCGGCTCGCCGTGGATGGCCCGCAGCGCGAGCGCGCCCGTCACCACGGCCGGCGCGGGGACCGGGTACGACAGCACCTGATGCCCGAGGACGGTCAGCCGTCGATGAGCGAGGCGAGGGCGGGGCCCGCGACCACGGCGCGTCCCGTCGTGTGCCGGTAGCGCCGCGCGATGTCGCGGAGGCGGACCCCCCGGCCGAGCCGCCGCTCGACGCGCAGCGGGAGGGCGCGCCGCGGTGGCGGGAACGCGGCGGCCAGCGCGTCCAGGAGCGCCCGCGCGTCGGTGCCGGTGGTGGCGAGGACCAGGGCCGCGCCGGGGTCGAGTGCGACGAGCGCCAGCGCCAGGTGCTCGGGCCGGTGCTCGCGTTCCCGGCGGGCGAGCGCCAGCCGCAGTGACGCCTCGTAGGCCGCCTGGGCGTCGAGGCCGAGCGGCGGGCGCGTCCGGGAGCATCGGCGCCGCGCCCTGGCCGCCCCCAGCGGGAACAGCGGTTCGCGTACGGGCGGGCGGTCCAGCGTCCCGGTCCCGGAGGGGCCGAGCAGCCGGTCGAGGTCGATGCCGAGCACGGCCAGCGTGTCCCGGTCGGCGGCGGCTCCGGCCCCGGCGGGCGCCACCTCGCGGACGGCCTCCCGGACGGCCTCCGGCGTCACGCCGTACCCGGCCAGGACGGCGGCGACGCGCCCCCGGTCCCCGTCGACACCGTCGTCGATGCCGGTGACGACGTCGATGCCGCCTTCGACGCCGCTCTCGTCGACGTCCTCGGTGAGGGCGAGCAGCAGGTGCTCGCTGCCCGTGCGGGGATGCCCGAGGTCACGTGCCAGCCGCAGGGCCAGGCCCAGCGTCCGGCGCAGTTCGGGGTGGTCGCCTCGGAACATCAGTCCTCCTGGGCACGGTGGTGTTTGCGGTGGACGGTCTGCTTGGTGACGCCGAGCCGGGCGGCGATGTCCTGCCAGGACCACCCCGCCCGCCGCGCCGCCGCCACGTGCTCGGCCTCCAGCTGCTCCACCAGCCGTCGCAGGCGGGCCACGGCGCGCAGCGCCGCGTCCGGGTCGGAGCCGTGCACGGCCTGTTCGAGATCGGCGCTCATGGACACATCGTCAGCATATGCTGACGATCGCCAGACCGTCAACATATGCTGACGAAGGTCGGTCCGGTGCTCTCCGGCGCGTGTCCGTCCGCACGGTGAGAGGCGGTGCGCACGTACGACCTGTGCGGCCTGGCCGCCCGTCAGGGGCGGTAGGCGTCTCGGCGGTGTTCGATCGTCTGGATCGTCACGGTGCGCTTGTCCTCGTCGATGCGGTAGATCACGCGATACGTTCCGCGCCGGGCGACGTGCAGCTCCTCGTAAGGTTCCAGGAGCGGCTTGCCGACACGCCAGGGCTCGCGTGCGATGGCGCCGGTGATCAACTCCCAGGCGGCGGCCGCCACGGTCTCGGGCAGACCCGAGGCGAGGGCGCGCCGGGCAGGCGGATCCAGCAGGACGGTGTACCGGTCGCTCACGCGGTCGCCTTACCGAGGCGGGCCGCCATGACGGCGGCCATCTCCTCCTCGGTGGTCGTGTCGCCGCTCGTCTCGGCGGCGGCGGCCTCGACGAGTGCTCAGGCGGGGTCGGGCCCCGGACGGAGCCTGCCCGTGCTCCAGGCCCAGGAGGCGATGCCGACGCGGTTGCGCACGTCCAGCTTGCGCTGGATGACGGCGATGTGGTTCTTGACCGTCCCGGGGGAGAGGAAGAGCTCGGTGGCGATCTCTGCGTTGGTCCTGCCCCGGGCGACCAGCAGGGCGACCTCGGTCTCGCGCTCGGTCAGCCCCGCGTCCGGCGGGGCCTCCTCGGACGACAGGCCGGCCCGGTCCAGCAGCCGCGGGGTGAGCTGCGGGCTGATGAGCACGTCACCGTTCACGGCCGCCCGTACCGCCTCGACCAGCAGGGTGGGGCCCGAGCGCTTCAGGACGAACCCGGCGGCGCCGTGGCCGAGCGCGGCGTGCACGTACTCGTCCAGCCCGAACGTCGTGACGACGACCACGCGCACGCCGGTGCCGGCCAGGGCGCGGGTGACCTCGATGCCGTCGGCGCGGGGCATCCGGATGTCGGCGAGCACCACGTCGGGACGCAGGCGGCGGGCCGACTCGATGGCGGTGACGCCGTCGGCGGCCTCGGCGACGACGGTCATGTCCGGCTGGGCGTCGAGGATGAGGCGGAAGGCGGTACGGATGCCCTCCTGGTCGTCGGCGACGAGGATGCGGATCGACATGTCGCTCATGGTGCCAGGGGGATACGGGTCGACGTGTCATCCACGGCGACGAGGGTGCGGATCGACGTGTCATCCACGGCGACGAGGGTGCGGATCGACGTGTCATCCATGGTGCCGAGGGTGCGGATCGACATGTCGTTCACGGTGCCAGGGGGATGCGGGCCGTCAGCGACCACCCGCCGGGTACGGGACCGGCGCGCAGGAGACCGCCCAGCGACCGGAGGTGGTCGGCCAGGACCGGCAGGCCGAACCCGCCACGCCCGCTCCCGTCCGGCCCGGTGACCCCGTCGTTGTTCACCGTGACCACGAGCGCGGCGGGCTCCACCGCGACGGTGACGTCCACCAGGGTGGCGTCCGGGGCGTGGCGGCGCACGTTGGTCAGGGACTCGGACACGATCCGGAACGCGGTGGCGGCCGTCTCGCGCGGCACCGTCTCCTCCAGGTCCGGGTCCACGTTCACCCGGACGCGTGCCCGCCCGGCCGCGGCGAACCGTTCGGCCAGCCCGGACAGCTCGGCCAGGCCCGGCAGCGGCGAGGTGGTCGCGAGCTCGTCCCCGTGCAGCATGAGCACGGTCCGGTCCAGCGCCGACATGGCCCGCTGCCCGGCCCTCTCGATGCGCTCCAGGGCCGCCAGCGCCTGCCCGGGATCACCCGGCCCGACCGTCCGGCCGGCCTGCGCGTGCGCCACCATCTCGCTGATGTCGTGGGCCACGAAGTCGTGCAGGTCCCCCGCGAGCTGCAGGCGCAGGGCGGCGCGGCCGTCGGCCACCGCGCGGGCCCGCCGGACGTCCAGGGAACGCAGGTACGCCCCCGTGCCCGCCGCGATCAGCGTGCCGACCGACCAGAACGCGCAGGCCCCCACCGCTTCGAGCAGGGACGAGGGCGCGATGAACCGCAGCAGCCAGCCGGCGGACGCCAGGCCCGCGAACGCGCCGGTGACCACCGCCTGCCGTACCGGGGACCACCGGACGGTCAGGCCGGCCAGCACCATGAGCGTCACGCTCTCGGTCAGCCCGAACATGCCCGCCTCGTGCGACAGGGGAAGTCCTGCCAGGGTGGCCACGGTGACCGTCAGGGACACGGCCGCGGCCACGCGGGTCACGGCGGCCAGGCGGGCCCGTGCCCACCGGCCCGCGACCACCCAGACCAGGGCGGCCACCGCCGTCGTGACCGACGCCATGGGCACCGCCCCGAACACCGGCGCACCGCCGATCCCGGCCAGGACCACCGCGACGACCGCGGCCACCCGGATGTTCTCACGAACGCTCACCGGGCCGACGATACGCAGGCGGGACCCCGTGACGCACCTGCCGTACGGCACGGGTGCGGGGCGCCGGGGCCGCGAAGACCTGCCGAACGGCACATGGTCGCTCACCGGTCCGCGGCAGGACGCTGGTCGCATGACAACGATCACCGCGCCGGCCCGGCGCGTTCACCGACCCCCCTGGCAGGGGTACGCGGCGGCCCTTTGGTCGCTCGGCTACGGAGCCCTCGGCGTGTCGTGGGCGCTCGGCGCTCCCGGCTTCCCCTGGGGGGCGTCCGATCCCGACCTCGACCGCGAGCTGTCCGTCCTCGCCGGTGCGAGCCCGGTCCCCGGCGGCTGGTGGATCGCCGCCTTCTGCGCGCTGGGCGTGGTCGTCTCGCTGGCCCTGACCCTGACGGGCGGGCGCGGTGCGGCCGGCCGCGTGCCCCTGTTCCCGGCCTGGCCCATGGTCGTGCTGCTGGTCCTGGTGATCCCCGACTCCAGGCTGATGATGGGCGTGGCCTACACCCCGCTGCTGCTGGTGGCGCCCCTGTTCGACCTGAGCCTGGGCGGTACCACCCTGGCCGACGCCTGGCCGTGGCCGGTGCTCAACCAGCTGCTCTGTGTCGCCGGCGGGCTGCTGCTGGCCGCCGCCGCGCTGAACTTCCGGCGCCGCCGCCTCGGGGCCTGCGCCGACTGCGGGCGCACCGGTCACGACGGGTGGACCTCCCCGGCCGCGGCGGCCCGCTGGGGCCGTACGGCCGTCGCCGTCGCCGTCGCCGTGCCGCTGGTGTACTGCGCGACCCGGTGGAGCTGGGCCCTCGGCATCCCGCTGGGGGTGAGGCGGGAGTTCCTGGAGGAGGGATCGAGAGAGACCCCGGGCATCTGGCTGGCCGGCGCGTACCTGGCGACGTTCGGCGCACTGGGCGGCGTGCTCACGCTGGGGCTGGTCCAGCGCTGGGGTGAGGTCTTCCCCCGCTGGATCCCGGGCCTGCGCGGCAGGCGCGTGCCCGTTCTCCTCGCCGTCGTCCCGGCCGGCTTCGTCTCGATCATCGTCACGGTCGCGGGGCTGACCTACATCCGCTGGACCGTCGCGGGCCGGTTCGACCTGGCCGAATGGGGGGCCTGGCTCCCGGAGACCTTCTGGCCCGTCTGGGGGGCGGCCCTGGCCGCCGCCGCCCTGGCCTACCACCTGCGCAGGCGCCCCGGGTGCTCCCGCTGCGGGCACGGCCCGGCCGCGACCGGGACCCCGTCCGCCACCGGGGTCCTGCCCGTCGGCTAAGCCCTGCCCGCCGGCGAGAGCAGGTCGCGGGCGGCCTCGGCGAAGGCGAGGACACGGCGGTGGCGCCGTCGGTACGCCACAGCAGACCCCAGCGGACCGGCGGGGCGTCGTCGAAGGGGACGTAGGTCACGTCGGGGCGGGGGTGGTAGCGCCTGGTGTGCGCGCCGACGGGCAGCACGCCCCGGCCCTCGCCGACCAGGGTGAGCACCTCGTCGAGGGTGGAGGCCGGGGGACCCGCCTCGACCGGCCACCCGGCGGGCGACGCCCGGCCCTCTCCCGAGGAACGGGACGACGTCCGGTCCTCTGCCGAGAGACCGGGCGGTGTCCGGTCGCCTTCCGAGGAAACGGCCGGCGTCGGGTCCTCCCCCGGAAGGCCGGGGAGCCGGAGCACCCTCACCCGGGCCAGGTCCTGCAGGCGTACCGACTTCCCGCGGGCGAAGGGGTGCCGGGACGAGACCGCGAGCATGCGCGCCTCGGACACCAGGGACGGCCCGCTGGCGATTCCGGGTTCGCGGACGGGGAGGGGCCCCAGGGCGACGTTGACCTCGCCGTCGCGCAGCCAGGGGACCAGGTCGGCCGGCCTGACCTCGACGAGCCGGACGTCGCAGCCGGGCAGGCGTTCCCGGAACAGCCCGGCGACCCCCGACAGCAGCTGCCCGCCCGCCGGGCCGAGGAAGGCGCACCGCAGGACGCCGGTGAGGCCGCGACCGGTGGCCACCGCCTCCTCGAACGCCGTGGCGATCCGGTCCCAGGCGGGACGGACCTCCTCGTACAGCCGTCGTCCCACCGGGGTCAGCTCCACCCGGCGGCTGGTGCGGTCGAACAGCGGCACACCGGCCCGCCGCTCCAGCCTGGCGATGGTCTGGCTGATCCGCGAGGTGGACACGCGCAGGCGTTCGGCGGTACGGCCGAAGTGAAGCTCCTCGGCCAGCGTGAGGAACGCCTCCAGCTCGTACCGCTCCAGCATGACGCCCCTCATCGTTGAACCAGGCTTCACGATCCTTGCACAGGGCCGTATTGATCGGCCCCGTCGGCCGGTCGAGAGTGGGAAACGCCCGAACACCCTCCGACCAGCACGGGAGCACACGATGTTCGTCACCGACGGGCGCGCCCTGTCCGCCCCGGCCACCGGGACCGAGGCGGTCGTCCGGGAGCTGCGGGACCGCGCCGAGATCCTGGACGCGCTCCACCGGTTCGCCCTGGGACAGGACCTGAAGGACCGGGAACTGTTCGCCTCGGCCTTCGCGGCCGACGCCGAGCTGGACTTCCGCCCCGCCGCGTCCCGGTGGGGCGGCGAGCCGCCCCCGATGTCGGGGCGGGACACGATCGTCACCACCATCCTGGACGCGTTCACCGGCCGGGTGGACACCACCCACCAGGTCACCAACCCCCGCGTCGCCGTGGACGGCGACACCGCGCGCCTCACCGCCCTGGTGGAGGCGCAGCACCTGCTCACCGGCGACCACGCCACCTTCGCGCTGCTGAAGAACCCCTACGACGTCGACCTGGTACGCGACGGCGAGCGCTGGGTCATCCAGCGCCTGCGCATCGAGAACACCTGGTACACCGGCGACCCCGTCGCGATCTTCGGTGGCTGAGGGGCACCGTCACGGCCGGGCCGCGTCGAGGGCCCGCCGTGCCGTCTCGACCGGCGGAGGCAGCCTGCGCCGGCCCGCCAGCGCCGCGGGCGACCGCAGGGCGGCGTCCCACAGACCCCGCCGTCCCTCGGGACCGCCGCACGCGGCGGCGAGCACGCTGCGCGCGACCACCGGCCACGGCCGCCGCAGCAGCGCGGTGAGCACCGCGTTGCGGGCGGCGAGGGCCCGCCTGCCCCGCGGGTCGCGCGAGGGGGAGGGATGGTGGTGGGCGACGACGTCCGGGACGTAGGCCAGTCCCCAGCCGGCCGCGGCCAGGTCCAGGGCCAGGCGCTCCTCCTCGCCGAAGAAGAAGACGACGTCGTCGAACCCGCCCGCGGCGAGGTAGGCGTCCCGCCGCACCACCGCGCCGCAGGCCAGGAACCCCAGGACGCTCGGCCCGGGAAGGTCCGGTTCGGTGCCCAGCGGAGAGGCGGCCATGGCCGCGCAGATCGGGTCGGGACGCTCCTTCGGGCCCACCAGCACGCGTCCCGCCAGCACCGCCAGGCGGGGGTGGGCGTCGAGCACGCCGGCGGCGCGGGCCAGCGCGCCCCGCGCCCACCAGGAGTCGTCGTCGGCGAAGGCCACGTAGGGCGTCGCGGCCAGCCGTACCCCGATGTTGCGGGCCGGGGCGCCCAGGTTGCGGCCCAGTTCGACGACCTCGACGTGCGGGAAGCGCCGCCGTACGGCGGGCGCGGTGCCGTCGGCCGAGCCGTTGTCGAGCAGGATCACGGCCCCCTCGTGACGGGGCAGGGAGTGTTCCAGCTCCCGGCGCCGGTCGCGGCTGGCCACCACCACCGTCACCCGCGCGCGCGGGTCCGCCCGCCCGCCGACCCAGGTCTCCGCGGACGGCCGGTCGCGCACCCCTCAGCCTCTCGTCAGCGGCGGCGTGGCCGGGCGGGCCGAGGCGTCGACGCCGTCGCGTTCCAGCTCGGCGCGGAACCAGCCGATCGTGCGGCGCAGCCCCTCGGCGGCGTCGATCCCGGCGTGCCAGCCGAGACAGCGGGCGGCCAGCGTGGTGTCGGGCCTGCGCACCCGGGGGTCGTCGGCGGGACGCGCGACGTACTCGATCGGCGAGGACGAACCGGCCAGGTCGCGGATCGTCTCGGCCAGTGCGGTCATCGTCAGCTCACCGGGGTTGCCGATGTTGACCGGCCCGGCGACGTCGCGGCTCGCCAGGGCGAGGATGCCCTCGACCGTGTCGTCGACGTAGCAGATGGAACGCGTCTGCCGCCCGTCCCCGGTGACCGTCATCGGCTCACCGCGCAGGGCCTGCCTGACGAACGTCGGGATCGCCCTGCCGTCGAAGGGCCGCATCCGGGGGCCGTAGGTGTTGAAGATGCGCGCGATGCCGGTGTCGACGCCGTGGGTCTGGCGGTAGGCCACCGTCAGTGACTCGGCGAACCGCTTGGCCTCGTCGTAGACGCTGCGCGGGCCGACCGGATTGACGTTGCCCCAGTAGGTCTCCCGCTGGGGATGCTCCAGCGGATCGCCGTACACCTCGCTGGTCGAGGCCAGCACGAACCTGGCGCCCTTCTCCTTGGCCAGGCCGAGCAGGTGCAGCGTGCCCAGGCTGCCCACCTTCAACGTCTCGATCGGGTAGGCCAGGTAGTCGGCCGGGGAGGCGGCCGAGGCGAGGTGCAGGATCAGGTCCACCTCGCCCGGCACGTGCACGAAGCCCGTCACGTCGCACTCGACGAGCCGGAAGCCCGGCCGTCCCAGCAGGTGGGAGACGTTGTCCGGCGAGCCGGTGAGGAAACTGTCCATGCAGACCACCTCGGTGCCGTCGGCCAGCAGCCTCTCGCACAGATGGGAACCCAGGAATCCGGCACCGCCGGCCACCACCGCTCTCATGACGCCCTCACCTCCAGCAGCCCCAGGGCCGCGTCGACAACCTCGGATGTCTCGATCTCCAGCAGGCCGGGATCCGGCGACGCGGCGTGCGGGTCGCCGGTGCGGCCGGTCCACAGGGCCACGTGCGGGCCGCCCGGTGGCGGTCCCCACAGCGCGGGGGAGGTGGGGCCGAACAGCACCACCGAGGGCGTCCGGTACGCGGTGGCCAGGTGGGCCACCCCGGTGTCGCCGCAGACCAGCAGCCTGGCGCCGCCGATCAGGCCGGCCAGCTCGGCGGGCCCGGTCCGCCCGGCCAGCACGCTCCCGGCCGGCAGGCCCGCCCTTCCGGCCACCTCGCGGGCCAGCGCGACCTCCGCCGGGCCGCCGGTCACCACGACCTCGGCGCCACCGCGGCGCAGCGCGGCCGCGACGAGCGCGAACCGCCCGGGCGGCCACCTGCGCGCGGGCGAGGCCGCCCCCGGATGGACGACGACGGGCCCGCGCAGGTCCGAGGTCCCGAGGGACAGGTCGGCGGGGTCGGCGGGGATGCCGTACCACCCCAGCAGGTCGCACCAGCGGCGCGTCTCGTGGACGTCCGCACGCCACGGCGGGCCGCCCTCCACCTCGTGGCTCAGCAGCCTGCCCGGACCGGTGCGGCGCAGCGCCTCGACGCTCTGCGGACCCCTGCCGTGCAGGTTGACCGCGACGTCGGGTCCCCCGTACGGGGCGGGGCCCGGCCCTTTCGGAGCGGCGACGGACCTCTCGCGCGGGGCCGGGCACGGTCGCCCGCGAGCGGTGACGGCCCTCGCGTACGGCACCGGGCCCGGACCCGAGACGTCGACCAGGTCGTCCACCGCCCCGGTGCGGGCCGCCAGCCCGCGGTAGACGGCCGGCGCGGCCAGCGTGATCCGGCCGTCCGGGAAGGCGCGCCGCAGCGCCCGCAGCGCGGGCACCGCGGTGAGCAGGTCGCCGAGCCCGAGCCCGCGCAGCACCAGCACCTCTAGGGCCACGAGGGCTCCGTCGAGGGGCAGACGACCAGTTCCCGTACCTCGCAGCCGGGAGGCTGTCCCAGCGCGAAGACCACGGTGTCGGCGACGTCCTCGGGCCGGTTGAGCAGGGCGTCGGCACCGGGCCGGTACTGCTCGGTCCTGTCGTCGAAGAAGGCGGTCCGCATCCCCCCGGGCACCAGCAGCGTCACCCCGACGATGCCCGCCAGCTCGGTGGCGAGCGCCCTGGTGAAGCCGACCACGCCGAACTTGCTGGCGCAGTAGGCGGTGGCGTCGCCCACCGCGCGCAGCCCCAGGGTGGAGGCCACGGTCACCACCCGGCCGCGCGACTCCATCAGGTACGGCAGCGCCGCCCGCACGACCGTCGCCGTGCCCAGCAGGTTGACCCTGATCACCCGCTCCCAGTCGGTGGCGGGCACCTCGGCCAGCGGCCCGCAGGCGTCGACGCCCGCGGCGGTCACCACCCCGTCCAGCCCTCCGGCCAGCGCGGCGAGCTCCCGTACGGCCCCCGCGGCCCGCTCGGCGTCGGCCAGGTCGGCCGTGACGTGGTCGAAGCCGTCGCCGGGGGCCCGCAGGTCGACGACGAGCGGCCGCCCGCCCGCCTTGGCGACGGCCCTGGCGGTCGCCTGCCCCAGCCCGGACGCTCCTCCGGTGATCAGTATGTTTCCCAGCATCGGTGTTCCCCTTCTCGGCGTGCCGCCCGTACGGCGACGGTCAGGAGGCCGCCTGCGCGGCCGCGATCAGTCCGGTCGTGGAGCGGCCGGGGACGTGGCTCAGTACGACGCTCTCGGCGCCCAGCCGGTCGAGCACCGCCGTCTCCGGCAGTACCCGGCCGTCGTAGTCGCCGCCCTTCACCCATACTTCGGGCCGGAGCAGCTCTATGGCCGCACACGGGGTGTCCTCGTCGAACACCAGCACGGCGTCCACGCACCCCAGGGCGCGCAGCACCTCGACGCGGTCGTGCTGCCCGACGACCGGCCTGCCGGGGCCCTTGAGCCTGCGCACCGAGGCGTCGGAGTTGACGCAGACGACCAGCGCGTCGCCCAGGGCCCTGGCCCTGCGCAGCAGGCTGACGTGCCCGGCGTGCAGCAGGTCGAAGCAGCCGCCCGTGGCGATCAGGCGCCCGCCGCCCGCCCTGACCGCCTCGGCGGCTCGCAGCGCGTCGCGCGGCCCGTCGCCCGCTGCCGGGGCGGCCGGCCGGAGCGACGCCGTTGCGGATCCGTCCCCGTTCAGGGAGCGGATCCGGGAGGCCCCGCGGTCGTCCCCGTCCGGGACGGCCTCCCCGCGGGACGGGACCGGCCGGACCGACGCGGCCCCGCCCTCGTTCACGAACCGCGCGGCCTCCCGCACCCCGGCCGCGACCGCGTCCCGCACCGGCGCGCCGTCGCGCAGCGCCAGCGCCGCGGCACCGGCCAGCCGGTCGCCCGCGCCGCACGTGTCACGGCCCCCGAAAGGCGCGGACGGCGCGGACGGCAGAGACACCGCGGACAGCGGAGACGCCGCGGACGCCGCGAAGGGCGGGGACGGTGCGGACGGCGGCGGGACGGGCAGGTGCGAGCGGTGACCGTCCTCGCAGGCCAGTACCGCCCCGCGGGCGCCGAGCGTGACCGCCACGGCCCCGGCGCGGAGCGCCGCCACCAGGTGAAGGGCGGCCCGCCCGGGATCGGCGGGCGCCCGCCCGTACGACGCGCCGGCCGTCCGGGCACCGCCGGGCGTCCGCCCGCACAGCACGGCCGCCTCGGCCTCGCTCGGTGTCACCAGCGCGCACCCCGGCGGCGGCGGCGACCCCCGGGGGTGCGGGTCCCACACGACCGGCACGCCGAGGCCGCCGAGCAGGTCCCGCACCGCGTCCGCGGCGCCCCTGCCGTAGTCGGAGACCAGCACCGCCCCGGCCCCGCGCAGGGCACGGGCCGCGGCCTCCCCGCCGCCCGCGGGGGTCACGCCGTCACCGGTGTCGAGCCGCAGCAGCGTCCGGCCGCGCACCCTGATCCTGCTCTTGCGGACCGTCGTGCCGCGCGACGGCAGCCGCACCACGCTCAGGTACGGGGTCAGCAGCCCGGCCAGCACCCGGCCGGAGGGGTCGTCGGCCAGCGCGGTGACCAGGACGACCTCGGCGCCGGAACGGGCGGCCAGCAGGGCGGCCAAGCCCGCGCCGCCCGGTCGCGGGTGCTCGGCGCCGACGTCGACGACCGGCGCGGGCGCGTCCGGGCAGAGGCGCTCGCTCTCGCCTTCGACGTCCACGTCGAGCACGGTGTCGCCGACGACGACCAGCGGTCCGGTGGCACCCCTCATGTCAGGGCCTCCTCGGTCGCGGAACAGAGCATGTGGATCAGCACCAGGTGGACCTCCTGGACGATCGAGGTGTCGGGCGAGGGCACGGCCACGACCTCGTCGCTCAGCTCGGCCAGCGCGTTGGGGGCCGGTCCGGTCAGCGCCCACACGAGCAGGCCGGTCTGCTGCGCGGCCCTGGCCGCCGCCAGCACGTTCGGGCTGGTGCCGCTGCACGACAGGGTGATCAGCACGTCCCCGGTCCGGCCGTGGGCGCGCACCTGGCGGGCGTAGACCTCCTCGATCCCGAAGTCGTTGGCGATGGCGGTCACCGACGAGCCGTCGGCGTGCAGCGGTATCGCCGCGAAAGGGCGGCGGTCCTTCTTGAACCTGCCGACCAGCTCGGCCGTCAGATGCTGGGCCTCGGCCGCGGATCCGCCGTTCCCGCAGGCCAGGAGCCTGCCGCCGCTCTCGAGGACGGTGGCCAGCTTCATGCCCCAGGCCTGGACCAGGGCGCATTTCCCGTCCATCCTCGCCAGGGTCCCGGTGAGGTCGGCCAGATGTGCGTTCATGATCAGCCTCCCGATACCGCGAGCCGGTCCTGGCGTGCCGCGACGACACTCCGGTAGACCGCCTCGGTCTGCCCGGCCACGTATGGCCAGCTGTACCTCTCCGTGGTCCTGCGGACGCCCGCCTCGCCCATGGCCCGCCTTCGCCCCGGGGAGGCGAGCAGGCCGCGCAGCGCCTCCGCCAGGGCCGCCGGGTCGCGCGGAGGCACCAGCAGCCCGCAGCCGACGACCGTGTCGAGGTGCCCGCCGACGGCCGAGGCGACCACCGGGACGCCGCAGGCCATCGCCTCCAGCGGCACCATGCCGAACGGCTCGTACCAGGGCACGCTCACCACCACGTCGGCCGAGCGCATCAGGCCCGGCACCTCCTCGCGGCCGACGCTGCCGAGCAGGTGGACCCGGCCGGACAGGCCCCGGGACTCGGCCAGGGCGCGCAACCGCCGCGACTCCTCGTCGTCCGGGTGGCCGCCGGCGATCACCAGCTCGACCCCGGGCAGCTCCTCCAGGGCCCTGATCACGGTGTCGACCCCCTTGCGCGGCACCAGGCGGCCGATGCTGAGGACGCGGTGCGCGCCGGTGCGCCCGGCCGCGGGCCCCTCGGGCCGGAACCGGCCGAGGTCCACCCCGCACGGCACGACCCGCACCCGTTCGTGGGGCACGCCCATCGCGCGCAGCTCCGTCACCTCGTCGTCGCAGGTGGCGATCACCGCGTCCACGCGGTGGCCGATCTCGCGTTCGATCGCGATGCGCTCCGGGGGGCTGGTGTCGGCCGCCCCCTGCCAGCGCCGCTTGACGACGCCGAGCGCGTGGAAGGTCTGCGTGACCGGCACGCCGTACGCGGCCCCGAGCGTGGCCACGCCCCGCGTCGCCCCGAGCGCCGCCACGCCGCTCATCCAGAAGTGCGCGTGCGCCACGTCCGGCCGCTGCGCGGCCCAGCGCCTGGCCAGGTGCGCGGCGAACGTGGGCATGTGCCCGAACAGCTCGTCCTTGGGCAGCGGGAGGGCGGGTCCCGCGGGCACGTACTCCACGGTCGCCCCCGGTGCCAGGGACACCGTCAGCGGCAGGGCCGCGTCGTGGCGCCGGGTGTGCACGACGACGTCGTGTCCCCGCCGGGCCAGCTCGACGGCCAGGGCGGCGACGTGCACGTTCTGGCCGCCCGCGTCGGCCCCGCCCACGGCCGCCATCGGATCGGCGTGCTCGGAGATCATTTCGATTCTCATGCGATCAGCTCCCTCACGGCCTTGACGACCTCCTCCGGGCCGACGGAGGCCAGGCACGGATGGCCGGGTACGGGGCAGACGCGCGCCCGGGTGGCGCGGCAGGGCGCGTGCTGGTCGCCCAGCAGAACGCACGGCACGCGGTAGGGCGCCCAGCGCCCGGCGGGCACGACCGGGGAGAACAGGCTGACCACGGGCGTGCCGACCGCCGCCGCGAGATGGGCGGGCCCGGTGTTGCCCGACACGAGCGCCGCCGCGCCGTCCAGCACCGCCGCGAGCCCGGCGAACGTGCTGCGCCCCCCGAGGTCGAGACCGTCGCGGCCGGCCACGTACGCGGTGAGGTCCCGCTCGGCCGCGGTGCCGGTGACGACGACCCGGTGGCCGTCGCCCGCCAGCTCCGCGACCGCGTCCCTGTGCCGTTCGGCCGGCCAGGTCCTGGCGGGCACCGACGCCCCCGGGTGGACGACGACGTAGCCGGGCGGCCCGGTCAGGTGCGCGGCGGCGGGCAGCGGGCGCCGGACGGCGAGCGCCCCGTCGTCGCCGGGCGGCAGCGCGAAGCCCGCGGCCTCGGCGACGGCGAGCATCCGCTCGGCCTCGGGGACGTCGCGCTCCTCGTCCACCCGTACCCGCACGTCGAGCAGCGCGCCGGGGAAGTCCTGGCTGATCGCGGCGATCCGCGCGACCCCCGCCAGGCGCAGCAGCAGCGCCAGCGGCAGCGCGCTCTGGTGGAAGGAGGTCAGGATCAGCGCCTCGTCGGGGCGGGCGGCGGCGACCAGGTCCAGCAGCGCCCGGGCGTGCCCGGGCGTCACGGCCGGGGCGGCGGGATCGATCCAGGGGGTACGCCACTCGGCGACCTCGTCCACGCCGGGCAGCAGCCCGGCGGCGGCCCGGCCGTGCGGGCCGGCCAGGAAGGTGACGTGCGCGGCGGACGCGGCCACCGCCCTGACGGCGGGACCGGCCAGCAGGACGTCACCGGCGTTGTCGGTCCGGGCGACGAGCACGCGTCCTTTCGGCGCGGCCCGTCCCCTCGGCCCGGTCTGCTCCGCCGGTCCGGCCTGTTCCCCCGGCGCGGCCCGTCCCCCCGGCGCGGCCCGAGCTCTCCGCCCGGCCCGTGCGCCGGGCCCGGCCCGACCGGCGGTGGCGGCGCTCACCGGCGCGCCCTCAGCTCACCGCGTACGCGGTGCAGGCAGGCGGCGGGCGGGATCGCCGCGCTGGTCACGAGCATGCGCGCGACCTCCCCGGCGGAGCGGGGGCCGGGGGCGATGCGCGCCCAGGCGAACTCCGCGGTGAGCGCGGCCCACCCGAGCCCGGCCACGGCCGCCGCCCACCCGGCCGCGGTCCACCTGGGCGCGGTCCACCTGGGCGCGGTCCACCTGGACGCCGCCAGCCCGGCCGCCGCCACCCCCAGCGCGCTGGTCAGCGCGTGGCGGCGCAGGCGTCCGGGGGCGCCACCGAGCCGCTCGCGCCACCCGGGCCCGTGGAGGCGCCGCATCAGGGCGTCGTCGGCGTTGCCGCGCTGGCGGCGCAGGCTGGTCAGGAAACCGTCGTCGCGCACCGGGTGCAGGCTGACCCGCCTTCCCCGCACCAGGCGCAGACCGGCCCCGGACACGCGCAGGGCCAGGTCCGCGTCCTCGCGGTAGGCGCGCGGGAAACGCTCGTCGAACCCGCCGGTGCGCTCCAGCGCCGAGCGGCGGTAGGCGATGTCGGCGGTGATCCACTCGGCCTCGGCCAGCCCGGCGGTGTCGCGCTCGGCGTCGGTGGGCCGCCGGTCCGCCGGGAGCGGCACCTCGATGCGACCCTGACAGGCGGCCACGTCGGCGGGCAGGCCCGCGAGGTCGGCGAGCAGCGCGCGCGCCCAGCCCGGCCCGGGGACCACGTCGTCGTCGAGGAAGGCGACCCATTCCCCCTCCGAGGCCCGCCAGCCCGCGTTCCTGGCCGCGGCGGGCCCGCGCCCGCCGGAGCGCACGACGCGCGCGTGCCGGGGAAGCCCGCCCAGCTCGCCCCGGCCCGGTCCCGGCGGCCGGTCGTCGACGACGACGACCTCCAGCTCCGGCGGGAGGGCGGCCAGCGTGGCGGCCAGGCTCGGCCGACCGACGGTGGGCACCACGACGGAGATCACGAGGCCGGTCACCGGGCCGGTCACGGGGCCGGTCACGGGGCCGGTCACGGGGCCGGTCACGGGGCGGGTCACGAGGCGAACACCTCCCCGCGCCGTACCAGGAACGGGCCGAGCGCCAGCACGTCCACCGGTGAGGAACCGAAGCACTCCAGCGCGTCGCGCGGGTCGTCGACCATGGGCCGCCCTGCGGTGTTGAGGCTGGTGTTGACCACCACGGGAAGGCCGGTGCGCGCCTCGAACTCGCCCAGCATCCGGGCCAGCAGCGGCTCCTGCCGCTCCGAGACCGTCTGCACCCGCGCGGTCCCGTCCACGTGCACCACCGCGGGGATCCGCTCCCGCCACGACGGCTCCACGTCGTGCACGAACAGCATGTACGGCGAGCACGCCGGCCCCCGCGAGAAGATCTCCCCGGCGCGCGAGGCCAGCACCATCGGCGCGATGGGCCGGAACTGCTCGCGGCCCTTGACGTCGTTCAGCCGCTCGGTGTTGCGCGCGTACCCCGGATGGGCCAGCAGCGAGCGCCTCCCCAGGGCCCGGGGCCCGTACTCGGCGCGACCCTGGAACCAGGCCACGATCCGGTCGGCGGCCAGCTCGGCCGCGACCGCGGCGGCCAGGTCGCGCGGCCGGGTGTGCGGCACGCGCGCCACGTCCAGCCACGCGGCCAGCTCCTGTTCGCTCCAGCCCCGCCCCAGGTCGGCGCCTGGCATCGGCACCGTGACCTCGCCGTGGGCCCTGGCCAGGTGCAGCGCCCCGCCGAGCGCGGTGCCCGAGTCGCCCGCCGCGGGCTGCACCCACACCTCCTCGAACGGGCCCTGTGCCAGCAGCCGGGTGTTGGCGACGCAGTTGAGCGCGACGCCCCCGGCGAGCGTCAGGTACCGGTCACCGGTACGGCCGTGCAGCCACGTCGCCAGCTCCAGCAGCACCTCCTCCAGCCTGGCCTGCACGCTGGCGGCCAGGTCGGCGTGGTCGGCGGACCAGGGCTCCCCGGCCGCCAGGGCCTTGGCGTAGCCGCCCCAGTCGATCGGCTCCACCCTGAACCCGCCGTCGCCGGTCGTGACGATCAGCTCGCGCAGCGCGGCCAGGTGGCGGGGCGTGCCGTAGGAGGCCAGCGCCATCACCTTGTACTCGTCGCAGGAGCGCAGGAACCCCAGGTGCTCGGTGACCTCCTCGTACATCAGCCCGAGCGAGTGCGGCAGTGCCTGGGCGGCCAGCACGGTCAGCTCGCCGTCGCGGTAGTGCCCCGCCAGGTGCGACACGGCCTCGCCCCGGCCGTCGCACACCAGCACCGCGCAGTCGCGGTACGGCGAGGCCAGCCCGGCCGACGCGGCGTGCGCCACGTGGTGGGGGACGTAGGAGACCTGCGCCGGGTCGAGGCCGGGCAGCGCGGTGGCCAGGAAGGCCGGGGCCCGCCGGGCGTAGGTCGTGCGCAGCTCCTCCCACCCGCCGTCGAGCCCCTCCTGGCCCGGCCGTACCAGGTCGGGGTCGTAGGAGTAGGCGACGGCGTCCAAATCCTCCGGCCTCAGGCCCGCCTGGCGGAGGCACCAGCCGGCCGCCTGCTCGGGAAGCTCCCACGCCGAGAACGGCACCGGCCGCTTGCCGTGCTTGCGGCGGCTGAAGCGTTCCTCCTCGGCGGCGGCCACGACCTCCCCGTCGACCACGAGGGCCGCGGCGGGATCGTGGAAGATCGCGTTGATGCCCAGGAACCTCATCGAGCTCCCCTTCCGAAAGGTGTCTCACGTATCGGCTGTGATGGCGAAAGGGGAGGTCAGGGCCTCGCCGGTCGCCGTTTGGGCTGATCGGAGACCGGGTAGCCGCAGCTCATGCACCGTATCCGGCCACCGGCCGCCGTCCTGTTCGACAGGGACGGGACACTGATCAGGAACGTGCCCTACAACGCCGACCCCGCCCTGGTCGAGCCGGTGCCGGGCGCCCGGGAGGCGCTCGACCGGCTGCGCCGCGCGATGGTGCCCACCGGAGTGATCACCAACCAGTCGGGCGTCGCCAGGGGTCTGATCACCCGCGAGCAGCTCGACCTGGTCAACGCGGAGGTCGAGCGGCTGCTGGGGACGTTCGACACCTGGGCGGTCTGCACGCATGGCGAGGACGACCGCTGCGCGTGCCGCAAGCCCGCCCCCGGGCTGGTGCTGCGGGCCGCCGCGGCGCTCGGCGTCGATCCGCGCGACTGCGTCGTGATCGGCGACATCGGCGGCGACATGGAGGCCGCCGCGGCCGCGGGCGCGCGCGGCATCCTGGTGCCGACCGCGGAGACCCTGGCCGGAGAGGTGGCCGCCGCGCCGGAGGTGGCCGCCGACCTCACCGAGGCCGTCACCAGGGCGCTGGGCGTGCGGGTACGGCGATGAGGATCATGCTGTGGCACGTGCACGGCTCGTGGACCACGGCGTTCGTCCAGGGCCGCCACGACTACGTGGTGCCGCTCGTCCCCGGCCGGGGCCCGGACGGGCGCGGCAGGGCGCGGACGTTCGCCTGGCCCGAGGGGGTGCGCGAGGTCCCCTGGGACGCGCTGCGCCACGAGCCCCTGGACGCGGTGGTCTACCAGCGCCCGCACGAGATGGAGCTGGCCCGAGAGTGGCTGGGCCGCGACCTGCCCGGCGTGTACGTCGAGCACAACACCCCGGCCGGGGACGTGCCGCACACCCGCCACCCGCTGGCCGGGCGGGGCGACGTCCCGATCGTGCACGTCACCCACTTCAACGAGCTGTTCTGGGACAACGGCCGGGCGCCCACGCGCGTCATCGAGCACGGCGTCGTCGACCCGGGCCCCCTCTACACCGGGGAGCTGCCCCGGGCCGGGGTGGTCGTCAACGAGCCGGTGCGCCGCACCCGGGTCGCGGGCACCGACCTGCTGCCCCGGCTCGCCGGGGCCGCGCCGCTGGACGTGTTCGGGATGAAGGCCGACGGGCTCGCCTACCCCGCCTACGACCTGCCGCAGGCCGCGATGCACGCCGAGCTGGCCAGGCGCCGCGTCTACCTGCACCCCTACCGCTGGACGTCGCTGGGCCTGGCGCTGGTCGAGGCCATGCACCTGGGCATGCCGGTCGTCGCGCTCGCCACGACCGAGGCCGTCGAGGCCGTGCCCGCGGCGGCGGGAGTGATCTCCACCAGGGTCGAGACCCTGGCCGCCGCGCTGCGGGAGTTCGTCGCCGATCCCGGCCGCGCCAGACGGGCGGGCGAGGCCGGGCGCGAGGCCGCGCTCGGCAGGTACGGGCTCGGCCGCTTCCTGTCCGACTGGGATCGCCTGCTGGTCACGATGTGACATATGAGCTCTGTCCCTTTCACCCCAAATAGTCACTCATAGGGTGACATGGCGTAAGGCGACAGAACGGATACTCTGTGTAATGAAGTAGGCAGCGAAGCCTAACCGTATTCCATGTGATCTTCATCCCGGTCGTGCGCCACCGTTCCGCGGCCGGGACGGGTGCGAGGCCGGTCCGGGTGAACGGCCCCGCCGGACGGCCGCGCGTCGCGCCCCCCTCATCCCTTGAGCCCGGACCGGGAGACCCCCTGGATCACCCAGCGCTGGGCGACGAGGTAGAGCACGATCACCGGGATGCTCGCGATCACCGCCCCGGCCATCAGCAGGTCGTAGCGGATGCTGTTGGCGCCCTGGAGGTTGCCCAGGCCCGCGGGCAGGGTCAGCGACTCGGGACTGAACAGGACGTAGAGCGGCCACAGGAAGTCGTTCCAGTTGGTCAGGAACGACAGCAGGAACAGCGTCACCAGGGCGGGGCGGGCCAGCGGGAGCGCGATGGTGGTGAAGATCTGCCACCGGTTGCAGCCGTCCAGCTCGGCGGCCTCCTCCAGCTCCCGCGGCAGCGTGACGAAGAACTGCCGCAGGAAGAACACGCCGAACGCCCCCGCCGCCGCCGGGACGATCACCGCGGGCAGGTCGTCCACCCAGGAGAGCTCGTTGACGATCAGGAAGGTGGGGACCAGCAGCACCACCGGCGGCACGAACAGGGTCGCCACGACCGTCGCGAAGATGGTGTTCCGGCCGCGGAAGCGGAGCCGGGCCAGTGCGTACGCGGCCGGTGCGGCGGTCACCAGGACCAGGGCCGCGTGGCCGGTGGCGGCGGCGAGGCTGTTGACGAACCACCTGGCGATCGGGCTGTCCGTACCGGTGAGGATCTCCCGGTAGGCGTCCAGGGTCGCCGGGGCGGGGATCCACCGCGGCTCGGCCACCCCGGCCTCCCGGCGGGTCTTGAACGAGGTGGACAACATGTAGGCCAGCGGGCTCAGGTACAGCGCCGCGATCGTGACGAGGGTCAGATGGAGCAGGGCCCGCCGCAGGCCGCGGACGTCCCGGGTCACGATCCGCCCCTGTTCCCGAGGGCGCCGAACACCAGCGCGCTGGTCGCCATCAGGAAGGCGGCCAGGATGAAGCTCATGGCCGAGGCGGTGCCCAGGTCGAACTGGCGCAGGCCGGTCTCGGCGATGAGGTGGATCGCGGTCTTGGTCTGGTCGGCGGGAGCGCCGCCCGTGATCAGGTACGACTGGCCGAACATGTTGGCCGAGGCCAGGATCGTGGTGTTCAGGACGAAGATCGTCACCGGCCGCAGGCCGGGCAGGGTCACCGAGCGGAACCGCTGCCAGGCGGAGGCGCCGTCGACCATCGCGGCCTCGTGCAGCTCGCGCGGGATGTCCTGGAGCCCGGCCAGGAAGATGACGGCGTTCAGGCCGAGCGTCCACCAGACCGTCACCCCGACGAGGGCGACCCAGGCGGCCGGCACGTCGGTGGTCCACTGCACGTCCAGGCCCAGGTAGTGGTTGACCAGGCCGATGTTGCCGTCCAGCAGGAACCGCCAGACGAACCCGACGACCGCCACGCCCAGCACGTACGGCGCGAAGTAGACGGCCCGGTAGACGTCGCGCCCGGCGAAGCGCCCGTTCATCAGCAGCGCGGTGAGCAGCGGCAGCACGATGAGCGGCGGCACCGACGCGACCGTGAAGATGCCGGTGGCCCGCATCGCCGTCCAGAAGCGCGCCCCCTCCACGCCGGCGGGGTCGAACAGCTCGGCGTAGTTCTCCAGCCCGACGAACGGCCTGTCCGGGAGGCCGATGTCCCATCTGTGCAGGCCGGTCCAGAACCCGAAGCCGATGGGCAGCAGCACGAAGACGGCGAACAGGGCGAGGTAGGGGGCGGCGAACAGGTACGGCGTCCAGGGGCGCATCCTGCGGACGACACCGGGGGACCCGGCGGTCCGCGTGCTCATCGCCCGTACTTCCGCGTGTTCTCGGCCAGCAGCCTGTCGGCCAGCGCCACGCCCGCCTTCAACGCCTCCGCCGGGGACGCCTCCTTCAGCACGGCCCTGGCCACCGCCGGCTCCAGCGCCTTGGTCTGCACGTCCCCGACCCCGGGGAGCGAGGGCAGGAAACGCAGGACGCCCGGGTCGGCGGCCAGCCTGATCTGGGGCAGACCGGCGAGCGAGGGATCCAGGCGGACGGAGGTGCGGGCCGGGATCATCCCGGCCCCGGCCCACCGGGCGGACAGCCGGCTCATGTGGTCGATGAGGAGACCGGCCGCCCGGACCTTGTCCGGGTCCCCGCCCGCGCGGGAGGTCATCACGAAGTTGTGGGAGGAACTCCACACCGCGGCCGTGCCGCCGACGACGGGGAGCGGGGACAGACCCCACCGCAGCGATCCGGTGTTGGACGTCAGATCGTTGATCTGCCAGATCCCGTCCCAGGTGAAGCTGCTCGCGCCGTTCTTGAAGGCGGCGTACTGGCCGTCCTGGGAGACCTTGGCCGGGCTGAGGCCCTTGTCGATCTGCTCGACCATCCAGCCCAGGGCCTTGGCCCCCGCGTCGGAGCCCCACAGCGCCTTCGAGCCGTCCTCGCTGTAGAGCTCGCCGCCGAACTGCCACAGCAGGCTCATGAACATCAGATGCCCGGGCCACCTGTTCGGCACCCAGAAGGGGGCGGCGATCCCGGCCTGCCGGAGCCGTCCGAGCGCCTCCTCGTAGGAGACCCCGTCCGCCGGGGCGCCGGTCAGGCCGATCCTCTCCAGGTGGGCCCGGTTCCAGTAGCCGCCCAGGCAGTGCACGTCGAACGGCACGCTGTAGCGCCTGCCCCGGTAGATCCCGGCGTTCCACACCGCGGGGACGAAGTCCGACCCGGTCAGCCCGAGCGCGCCTGCCAGGTCGTCCAGCGGGACCAGCGTCCGCCGCGCGGCGAGGGTGGCGATCCAGTCGTTGTGGACGATCGCGACGTCCGGCCCCCTGCCCGCGGCGATGGCCATCGGTATCGCGGGGTAGAGGTCCTCCCAGCGGCGGGTGACGTTGCGGACCGCGATCCGGCCCGAGAACCTCCGGTTGAACGCCTCCAGCATGGCGCGCAGGTACGGGCCGTCACCGCCGGTGAAGCCGTTCCAGCAGTCCAGCGTCACCCTGGGCCCGGGGTACTCCCCGGCCGGGAGCGCGGGCGAGGCCGGGGCGAAGCCGGTCCCGGCGTCCCTTCCGCAGGAGGGCAGCGCCGCGGCGAGGCCCGCGGCGCCGCAGAGGCCGAGGGCCGAACGGCGCGAAAGGGTACCGGTCATTTCTTGCTCCCGGGAAAAGCTTACTCCCGGTCAGGAACGCCGGTGAAGCGGACGACGCTCCAGGAGGCCGGCGTCAGGGTCACCGATGCGTGGTGGCCCTCCATGCGGGCGCCCGCGCCGGGCCGGGGCACGACGCGGTCGGGCGCCTCGGCGGTGTTGACGGCCGAGGGGTCGTCGTCGGCGAGTTCGATGTGCTCCACCGG
>NZ_JBVJIA010000060.1:0-22667 GCF_055586505.1 Streptosporangium sp. NPDC050148
CGCCGCCAGCGTTCGTCCTGAGCCAGGATCAAACTCTCCAAACAATGTCTGAACAGTCCTACCCGGCTGAAAGCCCACCACCATCCCCGAACAGGCCCGGGAACGCGATGGATGTTCAACCAAAGGAATCCGTCCCCCACCCGCAAAGAGTGGTTAGGACAGGGTTGTGCTTCATGCACTGGCTTTTAACACACTGTTGAGTTCTCAAGAAACGGACGCATACACCCGATCCTCGACCGAACAACCGGCCGACCACCAGGGGCGTTCCATTTCGTATTCTTTTTGCTCTTTCGTTGTGCCTTTATTCTTTCAGCCCCACTTTTTCGTGTCAAACCGACCCGATCAAGCTGGCCTTCCGGAATTCAGGCGTCCCCTTTTCGGGGGAATCCCTTACTGTACTACCTCGTCAGATTCATGTCGAATCGCCCTCTTCCAGAACCGAAGCCTCGTGGAGGTTGAGATCGTCAGTGAGGGTTCCGAGGCCCCGGCGCCAACGCCGTCTCCCTCGGGTCCGTGAAGCTTATGAACCTCGAACCACATCGTCAAATCAAGACCGCGTCGGGGACCTCACCGGCGGCGAAAACCGATTGCCCCGTCCGGCCGGCGAACCGCACGCTTGCCTGGTGGTGATTCTTGAGGCTCTGGCGCTCGCGAAGAGGTTCGGCCCGGTGACCGCCGTGCGGGAGGTGAGCCTCACCGTCGGCAAGGGCGAGGTCGTCGGGCTGCTCGGTCCCAACGGCGCCGGCAAGTCGACGACACTGCACATGCTCCTCGGGCTGATCACACCGGACAGCGGCAGCATCCGCATGTTCGGCCTGGATCTGGACCGGCACCGGACCGAGGTGCTCAGCCAGATCAACTTCGCGGCGAGCTACGTCGACCTCCCCGGCGTCCTGCAGGTGCGGGAGGTGCTCGACGCCTTCGCCCGGCTGTACGCCGTGCGCAGGCCCCGGGCCAGGGTCGAGGAGGTCGTCGAGCTGCTGGACCTGGGCCCGTTGCGCAGGCGCCGCGTGATGGAGCTCTCCTCCGGCCAGCGCACCCGCGTACAGCTGGCCAAGGCCCTGATCAACGAGCCGAACCTGCTCATCCTGGACGAGCCCACCGCCAACCTCGACCCCGACGCCGGTGACCGGATCCGCAACCTGCTCGTCCGGGTGGCCTCGGAGAGCGGACGGGCGATGCTCATCACGTCGCACAACATGCAGGAGGTGGAACGGATGTGCCACCGGATCCATTTCATGTCCCAGGGCGAGATCGTGGCCAGCGGCAGCGCCGCCGAACTCACGAACGTCTACGGGGCGGAGGACCTTGAAGAGGTCTTTCTCAAGGTGGCGCGCTCATGACGGGAGGCGCGACCATGACCGCGACCCTTCCCCCGCTCGGAACGGCCGCCCGCAGGCGGCGGATCAGCGGGGTGGTCTTCCGTGACCTCGCTGCGCTTCGCCGCAGCCCGGTCCGGATGTTCGAGATCATCTTCTGGCCCATGGTCGAGCTGACCGTCTGGGGCTTCGTCACAGTCTTCCTTCAGTCGCAGCGGGTGCCCTTCATCGCCACCTTCCTGCTCGGCGCGGTCCTGCTGTGGCAGGTGCTCCAGAAGGCCAGCAACGAGATCTCCATCGCCTTCCTGGAGGACATCTGGAGCCGGAACCTGCTGAACGTGCAGGTGAGCCCGCTCTCCAACGTCGAGTACGTGATCGGGCTGATCGTGTTCTCGTTCAGCAAGGTCCTCTTCGCCGTCGCGTTCATGTCGGTGATGGCTCTCGCCCTCTACGGCTTCGGCATCACGAGCATGGGCGCGGGGATGGTCCCGTTCATGGCGCTGTTGCTGATGATGGGGTGGTCCCTCGGCCTGGTGGGGATCTGCGCGGTGCTGCGCTTCGGCGAGAACGCCCAGGTCATCGCCTGGTCGCTGGTCTTCGTCGTGCAACCGCTGTCGGGGATCTTCTACCCGGTCGAGACGCTTCCCGCTCCGCTCCGGGTCGTCGCGGAGTTCCTTCCGGCCACCCATGTCTTCACCGGGATGCGGACGGTCCTGAACGGCGGCGCCGTACCGTGGCAGAGCCTCGCCTGGGCGGCTCTGCTCGACGCCGTCTACCTCGCCGGCGCGCTGGCCCTGTTCGCGTGGGCGCTACGGCACGCCCGTACCCGCGGACGCCTGTCCCGGTTCGGCGAGTAGGGTCGCGGACCGTCCGCCCCGCGTCGTCCGGACAGGTGTCCCGCCGCGGGGAAGGCTTCCTCGGAAGAAGGGCGCCGGGGAGAGGACGCGGTCAGCGCGGCGGCGTGACCGGCATCGTCGCCACGATCACGGTGACCAGCCCTTCGACGACCTCGGCCCGGTCCACCTCGGGGTGCTCCAGCCACCAGTCACCGGTGGCCTGGACCATGCCGACGAAGGCGTGCCCGAGCACCTGCGCACGGACCGGGTCGGGTACGACCCCCTCGGCGGCGATCACCGTGCCGATCTCCTCCCCGAGGCCGCGCACGATCGCGGTCATCTGGGAGTGGGTACGGCTGTCCTCGGCCCCAGCGCGGTGGAGGAGGAAACGGTAGAGGTTCAGGTTGGCCGCGATCATCTTCAGGTAGGCGTCGATCGTGGCGCGTGCACGACTGCGCAGGTCGGTCCCGGGGCGGTCGAACTCCGGGCGGAGCAGGCCGGTCACGGTGCGCACGTGCCGGTTCGCCAGGGCCTGGTAGAGCCCGCTCTTGTCGCCGAAGTGCCGGTAGAGGATGGGTTTGGTGATCCCGGCCTCGGCGGCGATCGACGCCATGGACGCCTCGGGCCCCTCGCGCCGGATCACCCGGTCCGCGGCGTCGAGCAGTGCCCGCCGCCGATCCGGATCCCGTCCGCCCACCGCCGCTCCCCTCTCCCCCGGAGGGAACGGCACGCTCCCCTCGTCCGGAGGGAACAGCATAGGCCGGGACCCCCGCATGGACCTCCTGTCCGGTCTGCACGCTTTGGGGTGGGCGGCTCGGGGAATGAGACGCAGGCAGGGCGAGACCGGCGGGGGGTTCTCATCATGTCGGGGAAGGCTCGGGAGAGCGAAAGGCGCCTGGGACGGCACGTACCGGAGGCACTCCGGCGGGCGGCGCACCGGGGACGGGCGGTGTCCCGCCGTGTCGGGCGCCGGGAGACGGGACTGCCGCGGCGCGTCGGGCGCCTGGGGCGGCGGGCAGGGCGGAGAGCGCTCCGGGTCTGCCTGCGAGGGGCGTTCCTGCTGCTGCGGGTGCTCAACTCCAGGCGGGCTCGGCGTGCCCCGGTCGCGTCCACGGGAACGATCCGGATCCTGCTGCAGCACGCCTACGGGATGGGCGGCACCATCAGGACGGTGCTGAACCTGGCCGGTCATCTGGCGCGCGAGCGCGACGTGGAGATCGTCAGCGTGGTCCGGACGGCGGAGAAGCCGTTCTTCCCGATCCCGCCGGGCGTGCGGGTGTCGTTCCTGGACGACAGGACCCGGCCGCGGGGGACGGTGGCGACGCTGCTGGCGCGCGTGCCGAGCGTGCTGGTCCCGCGGGGGGAGAACGCCCACCGGACGTTCTCGCTGCTGACGGACCTGCGCGTGGTCCGGTTCCTGCGGTCCATGCGCACCGGCGTGGTGATCTCCACCCGGCCGGGGTTCAACCTGATCACCGCGCTGTTCGCGCCACCCGGTGTGATCACCATCGGCCAGGAACACGTGGCCCTCGACATGCACTCCCCAGGGGTCGTCCGGCTCATCAAGCGGCGCTACGGCAGACTGGACGCCTTCGTCACCCTCACCGAGAGGGACCTGGAGCGCTACCGCAGGGCGCTGAGACCGCCGCCCCGGATGCTGCTGCGCATTCCCAACGCCGTGCCCCCGCTCGCCGGGGAGGTCTCGAAGCTGGACGAGAAGGTCGTGATCGCCATCGGCAGGCTGGTGCACGCCAAGGGCTTCGACCTGCTGGTGAAGGCCTGGCAGTCGGTCGCCGCGGCGCATCCCGACTGGGTGCTGCGCGTCTACGGACGGGGCAGGGCCCAGGCCGAGCGCAAGCTGCGCGCCCGGATCAAGGAGGCCGGTCTCTCGGGGAGCATGCTGCTCATGGGCAGCTCGGCCGAGATCGGCCGGGAGCTGTCGCGAGCCTCGATCCACGTGGTCAGCTCGCGTCACGAGGGGTTCAGCATGACGGTCCTGGAGGCGATGAGCAAAGGGGTGCCGGTGGTCAGCTTCGACTGCCCGCACGGCCCCAGGGAGATCGTCCGGGACGGGTACAACGGGTTGCTCGTCCCCCCGGGACGGCCCGCGGCGCTCGCCGAGGCGCTCTGCCGGGTGATCGAGGACCGGGAGCTGCGCATCGCGCTCGGTGCCGGCGCCGCGCGGACGGCGGCGGACTACGACCTCGACACCATCGGTGCCCGCTGGGACGCGCTGCTGGCGCGGCTCGACGACGAGCACGCCGTCGGCTCGGGACGGACGGCCCCCGCACGCCTGCTCGACCGGAACTGACGGGGACGGCGCCCCCGGCACGGCCTCGCCCCGGCGGGCGGGAGGACGGGGCCCGGGAGGTTCGGGCTCTCCGCCGGCACGTCGTGGATGTCCGGTAATCTGCCGATCGTCTCCAGGAGGTGGCAGGTGGCCGAAGCAGGCGCCTTTGCGGTGCCGGGCTACGAGGTGTCCGGCGTGCTCGGCCAGGGCGGTTTCGGGATCGTCTACCGGGCCAGGCAGCTGGCGGTGGAGCGCGAGGTGGCGCTCAAGGTGGACAACCGGGTGCTGGTCTCGGAGCGGGACCGGCGTCGTTTCATGCGCGAGGTGACCTCCGCGGGCGCCCTGTCCGGTCACCCGCACGTCGCCCATGTCTACGACGCCGGGGTGCTGCCCGACGGGCGGCCGTACATGGTCCTGGAGCTGTGCCCGGGCGGGTCGCTGCTCGACCGGATGCGGGCCGAGAAGCGGCTGCCTCCGGCCGAGGTCGCCGACATCGGCATCCGGATCGCCGACGCGCTGTCGGCCGCGCACGCCGCCGGGGTGCTGCACCGGGACATCAAGCCCGCCAACATCCTGATCAACCGGTACGGCAACGTGGTGCTGTCGGACTTCGGGCTGGCCACCATGCCGTCCTCGGGCGCCGAGGCGTCGGTGACGCGCGAGTCCCTCACCCCCGCCTACGCCCCGCCCGAGGCGTTCGAGCTCACCGAGCCGTCGGCCGCCGGGGACGTGTACTCCCTGGCGGCCACGCTGTACGCGCTGCTCTCGGGGCGTCCTCCGCGGTTCCCGGAGAGCGGCGTGGTCAACATCGCGGTCATCATGGCCCTGCACCGGCTGCCGATCCCCGAGATCCCGGGTGTGCCGCCGGAGCTGACCGCCGTGCTCAGGGCGGCGATGGCGCCGGACCCGGGGCTCCGTACCCCGTCGGTGTCCGCGTTGCGCGACGCCCTCACCGACCTGCGCCTGGACCGGTCCGTTCCGGGCTCGTCCTTCATCCCGCGGCCGGTCGCCTCACCCGTCCCGCCCCCTGTCACACCGCAGGTCCCGCCGCGTTCCGGTCGGCCGGTGGCCTACGCCGAGGGGCACGAGGGGTTCTCCCCGCCGCGCGCCGGGGCGGCGTACGCGGGACCGGCGGTCCGCGACGTCACCGGGGGCGCGCCGGCGCGCTCGCACTCGACGTCGCCGAGCCTGAGGGGGACGTCGAACACCCGGGCTCCGGGGGCGGTGGCCGAGCATACGCCCCCCTCCAACGCGCGGGTCTTCGCCGCGCTGGCCGCGGCCTTCGTGATCCTGCTGCTGGTCGGGATCGGGTTGATCTTCATGGAGAACCGCGACTCCGCCACCTCCCCGGCGGACGTCCCGGCGGTGCGCGACGGCGCCGCCGGGGACGACCAGGCCGCCGAGGCCGCCAAGGACCCCGGGAACACCGGGAACACCGGGAACGCCGAGAACGCCGAGAACGCCGAGAACGCGGCCCCGAGCACCGGCGCCTCCCAGGGGTTCGGGATCGCCACGGTCACCCAGGGCTGCCCGGCGGCAAGGGTGGCGGGGGCGGGGGCCGCGTGCCCGGCGAAGGCGGAGTGCTGGGGCGGCCTGGTCTCGATCGCGGGTGACACCACGGCCCGGCGGATCGACTGCACGCGGGAGCACTCGTGGCAGACGTACGCGATCGCCCCGTTGCCGCGGGGCACGCTCGTCGGCGACCTGGCCTCCCTGGAGGATCACCCGGCGGTGAGGAAGGTCTGCTCGGGCACGGTGATGTTCGCCTCCATGCACGACCGGCGCAACGATCGGGAGAGCAGGTGGCACGGGACGGTGCTGCCGCCCTCCCAGTCGCGGTTCCAGGACGGGGTACGGGTCTACCGGTGCCTGGGCGGTCTCGTCGGCAGGGAGAGCTCGCTGTCCGGCTTCGGCCGCTGACCCCTCGCCGCCTAGGGCCTGGGCGGGCCTGAGCGGGCCGGGGCCGGGCGAGGGTTCCCGCCGGGTGCGGACGGTGCGGCGGGAGGGCGCTTCGTCCACCGATCGCACGGTTCCGGTGTCCTCTTGGTGCCTTTTGTTGGGGTAGGTGCACAGCGGAGATACCGGCCGTGAAAAATTGGACGGGAGCGGAACGTGAACGCCCGTCTTGTGGTTCGCGTAGGTCAGGACAGTGGTGACGTCCGGAATCATTCGCTCAGGTTTTCGATGAATCCACCCGCGGCATTCCGCCGTGTTCTGCTTCCGGTCACGAGACCGGTTTCTCCGAGCTGGAGGTTTTCAATGACGCAGGCACAGATCGGTGTGACAGGGCTGGCCGTCATGGGGGCGAACCTCGCCCGCAACCTGGCCAGGCACGGGCATTCGGTGGCGGTGCACAACCGCTCCCAGTACAGGACGAAGGCACTGATCGAGGAGCACGGTGACGAGGGCACCTTCGTCCCCTGCGACACCCCGGAGGAACTGGTCGCGGCACTGGAGCGCCCCCGGCGTATTCTGATCATGGTCAAGGCGGGTGCGCCGACCGACGCGGTGATCGAGGAGTTCGCCCCCCTGCTGGAGCCGGGCGACATGCTGGTGGACGGCGGCAACGCCCATTTCGCCGACACCCGCCGGCGTGAGGCCGACCTGCGCGCGCGTGGCCTGCACTTCGTCGGGGCGGGGGTCTCCGGCGGGGAGGAGGGCGCGCTGCTCGGGCCGAGCATCATGCCCGGTGGCTCGAAGGAGTCGTACCAGGCGCTGGGGCCGCTGCTGGAGGACATCGCGGCCAAGGTGGACGGCGTGCCCTGCTGCACGCACATCGGCCCCGACGGGGCCGGGCACTTCGTGAAGATGGTGCACAACGGCATCGAGTACGCCGACATGCAGCTCATCGCCGAGGCCTACGACCTGCTCAGGCAGGGGCTCGGCCGGACCCCGGCGGAGCTGGCGGACATCTTCGCCGAGTGGAACGAGGGCGAGCTGTCCTCGTACCTGATCGAGATCACCGCGGAGGTGCTCCGCCAGGTCGACGCGGTCACCGGTACGCCGCTGGTCGACGTGATCGCCGACCGGGCCGAGCAGAAGGGCACCGGCCGCTGGACGGTGCAGATCGCGCTGGACCTGGGCGTCCCGGTGAGCGGCATCGCCGAGGCGGTGTTCGCGCGCTCCCTGTCGGGGCACGCGGACCTGCGGGCCGCCGCACGCGGCCTGCCCGGCCCGTCGGGCGTGCCGGCCGGGACCCTCGGCGAGGACTTCGCCGAGGACGTGCGGCGGGCGCTGTACGCCTCGAAGATCGTCGCCTACGCCCAGGGCTTCGACCAGCTCCGGGCCGGCAGCACCGAGTACGCGTGGGACCTCGACCTCGGCGCGCTGGCCACGATCTGGCGGGGCGGCTGCATCATCCGCGCCGTCTTCCTGGACCGCATCCGGGAGGCGTACGAGGCGGAGGAGAAGCCGGTCACCCTGCTCGCCGCCCCCTACTTCGCCGACGCGCTGACCCTGGCGCAGGACTCCTGGCGGCGGGTGGTGGCCAAGGCCGCGGAGCTGGGCATCCCGGCCCCCGGTTTCGCGACCGCGCTGGCCTACTACGACGGGCTGCGCGCCGAGCGGCTGCCCGCGGCCCTGATCCAGGGACAGCGCGACTTCTTCGGCGCGCACACCTACCAGCGGGTGGACCTGGAGGGCTCCTTCCACACCCTGTGGTCGGCCGACCGCAGCGAGATCGCGGGCTGAGCACCACGGCGGGCGGCGCGCACGGGGCCGCCCGCCCTCATGGGGGACGCCCCGCCCCGGCCGGGCGGGGCGGTCAGCCGATCGCCGGGAGCAGGGCGAAGGCGTGGTCGGCGGCGGCGACGGCCGCGGGATGGGCCCGCTCGGCCGTCTCCCCCTCCACCAGCACCTGCCAGTTGCGCCGGGCCAGCACCCGCTGCACGGTCAGCACCTGCCCCGAGACGAGCCGGGCGGTGAGGTCGTCGGTGACCTCGGTGAGCGCCACGGCGAGCGCCTCCTCGTCCAGGGCCATGTACCGGAAGACCCGCGCCGCCAGGGCGGGCGTGGTGAAGACCATCCGGTGGTAGCCGAGCACCTCGGGATGGTCGTTGAGCCCCGTCACGGGGTCCCGCCGTTCCAGACCGGCCAGGAAGTGCCGGTGCAGCGCCTCCAGCGGCGCCTGGCCCGGCCCCCGTTCCCGCACGACCCGGGCGGCCTCGCCCTGATGGTCGGAGATGCGGTGCAGGACGAGGTCCTCCTTGGTCGGGAAGTACTTGAACAGCGTCGGCTTGGAGACCTCCGCCGCCGCCGCGACCTCCGCGACCGACACCTCGTCGAACCCCCGCTCCAGGAAGAGCGAGACGGCCGTCGCCGAGATCGTCTCGTGGACCTGCCGTCTCTTGCGTTCACGAAGCCCTGTCACGCATTCCAGCCTAACAGGTCGTTAACTCGGTTAATATATTTATCGAGTTAACACTTAGGGGTGATGCGTGATGACCGGTGCCGGACCCGACGGCGGGCTCGACGGTGGACTCGACGGTGGACTCGACGGTGAGCGGGCCTACCTGGCGGAGTGCGAGGCGGCCGTCCGCCGGATGATCGACGGGGCACGGTCGAACGTCGTCGTCGGCGAGCGGGTCGCGGGCGACCGCTACAGCGCCGAGAGGCTGGGCTACGACCTCAGGAGCCAGGCCAAGGAGCTGGAGGAACGACCGGACGGCCCGCCGTTCTTCGGCCGCCTGGACTTCGGCCCCGCCTCCGCCGAGCACGGCGGCCAGCGCTACTACATCGGCCGCCGGCACGTCTCCGGCGGCTCCGGGCGGCAGCCGATGGTGATCGACTGGCGTGCCCCGGTCTCCACCGCGTTCTACCGGGCGAGCGCCCGCGACCCGCGCGGGGTGTCCGTACGGCGTCGTTTCGGCTGGTCCCGGGACCCGGTGGCGCTGACCGGCTTCGAGGACGAGCTCCTCGATGGCGGCCAAGACCCTGGCCAAGACCCCGGGGAGGGATCCGGGGACGAGGCGGGAGCGACGGCGGATGTGACGGCGGGGGTGGCGAGCCGGATCGTGGCCGCCGAGATCGAACGGCCCCGCGTCGGGCCGATGCGCGACATCGTGGCCACCATCCAGCCCGAGCAGGACGAGCTGGTCCGCGCCGGCCTGGAGGAGTCGATCTGCGTCCAGGGCGCGCCCGGCACCGGCAAGACCGCGGTGGGGCTGCACCGGGCCGCCTACCTGCTCTACACCCACCGGCAGCGGCTCTCGCGCGCGGGCGTGCTGATCCTCGGCCCCAACCGGGCCTTCCTGGGGTACATCGCGGCCGTGCTCCCGGCGCTGGGCGAGGTCGACGTCGGGCAGACCACCGTGGACGGCCTGCTGGCACGCGGGCCGCTGCGGGCCGAGGACCCCGAGGAGACCGCGGTCGTCAAGCACGACGCCCGGATGGCACGGGTGCTGCGCCGGGCGCTGTACCGGCGGGTGACGCGGCCGGCGGACGGGATCGCCGTCCCCGACGGCTCCTACCGGTGGCGGATCGGGGCCGAGGAGTTCCGCCTCGTCGTGACCGGCGCGCTGCGGGAGACGACCTCGTACGGGGTGGGCCGCGAGCGCGTGCTCTCGCGGGTCGTGGCCCTGCTGCTGCGGCAGGCCGAGGCGCGCGGGCAGAACGTGAACGCGGCCTGGGCGCGCAGGACGGCCAGGGCGGTCACCGGGTACGTCGACGCGGTCTGGCCGGCCGTCCGGCCGGAGGAGGTGCTGGCGGAGGTCCTCGGCGATCCCGCCGTGCTGGACGAGGCCGCGGACGGCGTCCTGTCCCCCGCCGAGCGGGCCGCGCTCCTGTGGGCCCGGCCTCCGCGCTCGTTCAGGAGCGCGAGGTGGTCGGCGGCCGACATGGTGCTGCTCGACGAGATCTCCGGGCTGCTGGAGCGCCCGCGGGGCCACGGTCACGTCATCGTCGACGAGGCCCAGGACCTCTCCCCGATGCAGTGCCGGGCGATCGCGCGCAGGAGCGAGCACGGCTCGATCACCGTGCTCGGCGACCTGGCGCAGGGCACCACGCCGTGGGCGGCCCGCGCCTGGCGGGACCAGCTCGCCCACCTGGGCAGGCCCGAGGCGCGGCTGATCGCCCTGACCACGGGATTCCGGGTGCCCGCGGCCGTGGTGGCGGTCGCCAACCGGCTGCTGGAGGAGCTGGCCGTGGACGTGCCCGGGACCCGCTCGTTCCGCACGGACGGCCGCCTGGCCGTCCGTGCGGCGTCCGATCCGGGCGAGGGCACGGTGGCCGCGGTACGCGCCGCGCTCGGCCACGAGGGCTCGGTCGCGGTGATCGCGGCCGACACCGCACTGGACGCGCTGACGGCCGCGCTGGCCGCCGGGGGCGTCGAGGTCTCCCCCCTGGGTGACGGCACCTGCACGGGCCGCGTCACCGCCGTGCCCGTCTCGATGGCCAAGGGCCTGGAGTACGACCACGTGGTGGTGGTCGAGCCCGCGCAGATCGCGGGGACCGGCACGCGGGGTCCCCATCTGCTCTACGTCGCCCTGACCCGCGCGGTGTCGCGGCTGGACGTGGTGCACACCCGCCCGCTCCCGTCCTGGTTCCCCGAGCCCGCCGACGCCGTCGGTGATCTTTCGTATTAAATGTTCCTTTCGCCCGATTATTAGTCTTTAATCCGACACGCCTAATGCTGGAAATGGCTGGAATACACGGGAGACAGGTGGAACTCCTGTTACGCTCCGGGCCGTGAGTGATTCACTGGACGCGCTGGAACGGCGAATAGCCGACCTCCGCGCCGAGGTGCGACGGGCGGTCAAGGCGAGGGAGAACTCGCTCGCCAGGACGCTCCGCGGGGACCTGCGCCGGGCCGAGCAGGCCTGGGACGCGGCGGTGGCCGTCGAGGCCCCCGTCCCGGCGCCGGTCCCGGCGCCCGCCCCGCGCGAGTCCGGGGCCTCGCTGCTCCCCATCAGGGAGCAGGTCCACCAGGCGCTGGCCATGCTGGGGGTGCCGACGTCGGCCAAGCTGATCGTGGCGGTGAACGACGCGTTCTTCTCCCGCGAGCTGCGCGGATCCCAGCTGACGAGCCTGCGCCGCGACGAGGAGCGCTCCTTCCGGGGGGACCCGTACGCCAGGCCGTACTACCTGTGCGCCGCGCTGACCGACCGCCTCTCCCCCGCCCGGGGGCTGCTGGCCGACAGCACGTGGCCGCCGGAGCGGCGGGTCCTCGGGCCGCTGAGCCCGCGCGTCGACTTCCTCGTCTCGACCATGCGCATCGCCGAGCACCTGACGCGGCTGGCGGAACCGCCCGCGGGCGCGGTGCGGCTGCTGTCGCGGATGGCGCAGAACATCCCGGGCGCCGTCGAGGGGTTCGCCCCGGCCAGTCCCGCGACCGCGATCCGCGCGGCCCGGGCCGAGCTGGAGGTGCACCGCGCCACCGACGCCGCGCAGCGCGCCGAGGTGGCGGCGCGGGCCACGAGGCAACTACCGGACGCGGAGCGCCTGTTCGGCGTCACCGCGATGAACGCCGTGAGGGGGGCCTGATGAAGAGCAGGCTGGACGGAAGGACCGGCTCGTGAGCACGGTCCGGGACAGAGCCGTCGTGATCAGGCTCGACGAGCTGCGCGGGCCGGTGCCCTCGCGACCGCACGACGCGCGGGCCATCGCCGCGCTGGCCGCCAACCCCGGCTGCACCCGCAGGGCGGTGATGGACGCCGCCGGCGTGGACAAGGACCTCACGGCCCGGCACGTCGGCTTCCCCGCGCCGTTCGGCCAGTCGCAGTTCGCGATCACTCGCGGGAACGTGTTCGAGGCCCTGGTGAAGGAGAACGGCTGCGCCGAGCTGCTCCGGCTGCTGCGCGAGCTGCTGGACCTGCCCGTCGAGCAGGTCGGCTACCAGGACGTGGAGAGCGTCGGCTCCCATCTGCGCCACTCCCACACGCGGGCGCTGATCGACCGCGCGGCACGCCAGGACGACGGCTCCGCGGTCTTCTACGACCACCCGCTGCTCAGCCTGGAGATCGCCGGGCACACCTCCTACCTGGAGCCCGACGTGGTCGCCTTCCAGATCGGCGGGCGCTTCCACATCGTGGAGATCAAGTCGTTCGGCATGATCGACGGGCAGGCCGAGCCGGACAAGGTGGCGGCGGCGGCCCGTCAGGCGGCGGTGTACGTGCTGGCGCTGCGCACGCTCATGGCCGATCTCGGGCACGACCCGCTGCGAGTCTCCCACGACGTGGTCCTGGTCTGCCCGGAGAACTTCGCCAACCGCCCGACGGCCGCCCTGGTCGACGTGCGCAAGCAGCTCTCGGTGCTCAACCGCCAGCTCACCCGGATGACCAGGATCGAGCAGCTGCTCCAGGGCCTGCCCGCCGACGTCACCTTCGACCTGGCACCCGGCGAGGACGGCGTGCCGACCCGCTCGGCCGACGAGCTCGCCCAGGCGCTGATGCGGGTGCCTGCCCGGTACGCCCCGGACTGCCTGTCCACCTGTGACATGTGCATGTTCTGCCGTCACGAGGCGCGCGCCTGCGGGTCCACCGACCTGCTGGGGCGTCAGGTCCGCGACCAGCTGGGCGGCGTCTCCGGGGTGGACGAGGCGCTCGGCCTGGCCGAGGGCACCCGCGAGCCCGCCGAGGGCCAGGAGGAGATCGCCCGCCTGCTGCGGCTGGCGAACCGGTTGCGCGAGGAGTCGCTGCGGTGAGGACGGGTGACACCCGGAGGACCTCGGGGACGCCGTCGCCCTCCCCGCGACGGACCGGCGCGACCCGGGACGGCGCGGCGCGGGCGGTCCGCGGATGAGCGCGCTGACGGCGCTGGCGCAGCTGCGGGCGATCCGGGACGGTGTCGCGCAGCGGATCACCACGGTCCGGCACTGCCACGTCTCCGCCCAGCCGATGGTGCTCATCCCGCTCAAGCTCGCGGGTGAGGCCGCCGCGCCGCTGGCCGCCATGGTGGGCACCGACCCGGGCCATCCCCGGCTGCTCGTCGTGCCCCAGCCGCGCAACCGGGACCTGCGGTTCGCCTTCGCCGCCGGGCTGGCCGAGGTGCTGCTGCCGTACGTCGAGGGGTTCGCCAAGAGCACCGAGACGGTCGAGCGCAGGAGCGGCGAGCCGTACGAGCGGTGCCTGGACGCGCCGCAGATCCTGGTGCCGAACCGGTCGGCGGCCTCGTTCGTCGGGCTGCTGGGCCGCTCCACCCGGTTCCGCCGGGCCGACGGCCCCTACCCGGTCCACCCGTCGGTGCCGCTGCTCGGCCGGTGGCTGACGTACTTCGCCGACCGGTCGCAGCAGCCCGGCTCGTCGATGCTGCTGGTGGCGACCGAGGCGCTGAGCCTGCACTGGGCCACCGGGCAGAGCGGCCTGGAGGACGCCAACCTCGCGGCGCTGATGGGATGGATCGATCCCCCGCCCGGTACCTCCGGGCGCCAGGCCGCCGAGGAGGCCGAGGACCCGCTGCTGTGGCCCCCGGCCGGTCCGGCCACCGACCCCGGCTTCGACAACGAGGTGCTCGGTCCCGCGATCCGCGCCTACGAGGAGGCGCCGACCGGCCGTGCCGTCGACCGGGTGAGCCAGGCGCTGCGCACCCAGCTCGACCCCACCTGGCGGCTGATGTGGCGGGCGGTGGAGCTGTTGCGCTCCCTGCCCGAGGGGGCGCGGGTCAAGGACCGCTGGGAGCTCGACCGCGGGTCGTTCACCCGGTTCACCGAGCGGGTCGCCGAGGGCGGGCCGCCGCAGGCGCGCAGGGACGGCGCGGTCGGCGCGGCGGCCCGGCTGGCCGGGCTGGAGCGGGCCCGGGCCAGCTACGACGTGCAGCGGGCCCACGACGACCCGCTGCTCATGGCCGAGTACCGGCTGACCGGCGAGGCGTTCGCCGGGACGGTGACGTCCGCCGACCCCGAGCACAGCGAGGGCGAGGGCCGCTCGCGCAAGCTCCGGCCGCTGGTCACGGTCCGGACCGGCGATCCGGTACGGCTCACCCCCGGCACCGTGGTCGGCAGCCCCGACCGCCGCGGGCACGCCGCCGAGATCGTCGAGATCGCGGGCGGGGAGATCACCTTGAAGATCGTCAAGGGCATGGGGCGGGGCAGGACACCGGTCCCCGGGTCGGTGCCCGAGCCGGGCGAGCGGGTCTCGTACACCTCGCTGACCGACGACTTCCAGTCGTCGGCGGCGCTGCCCGATCCCGAGCGGACGCCGTGGACCCACGGCGGCCCCCCGCAGGAGTACGTCCCGAGCGACGACGACGCGCAGGAGGAGTGGCTGTGAGCGCCCACCCGACGCCGCGGCAGGAGGCGGCCGCCGTGGTGGACGCCGTCCTGGCCGACCTGCCCCGCCACCGCGGCGTGGTGGTGGACTCCCCTCCGGGCGCGGGCAAGTCCACGCTGGTGGTGCGGGCCGCCGGGCACATCGCCGAGACCGGCGAGCCGCTGATGATCGTCGCCCAGACCAACGAGCAGGTCGACGACCTCGTGGAACGGCTCGCGACCGAGCACCCCGACCTGCCGATCGGCCGCCTGTCGGCGAGCGGGTACATCACGCCCGGACGCATCCTCGCCCGTCCCAACGTCTCGGTCGCGGGCAAGCTCCCCGACCTCGGGGACCCCGCGGTGGTGATCGCCACCGCCGACAAGTGGGCCTGGGTCGGCGACCGCACCTGGCCCTGGGCCATCGTGGACGAGGCGTACCAGATGCGGTCGGACAAGCTGCTGCGCATCGCCTCGTTGTTCGAACGGTCGCTGTTCGTCGGCGACCCCGGCCAGCTCGACCCGTTCTCCATCGTGGACGGCGACCGCTGGGCGGGCCTGTCGTGGGACCCGGTGCAGAGCGCGGTCGCGGTGCTGCTGCGGCACAACCCCGACCTGCCGGTGCACCGGCTGCCGGTCTCCTGGCGGCTGCCCGCCTCGGCGGCACCGGTGATCTCCGAGGCGTTCTACCCGTTCACCGGCTTCCGCGCCGGGACCGGTCACGCCGACCGGAGGCTGGAGTTCACCGTGGACGGCATGCGCACCTGCCAGGACCGGGCTCTGGAGGAGGCGGCCGCGTCGGGCTGGGCGCTGTACGAGCTGCCGAGCCGCCACACCGTGCGCACCGACGCCGAGGCCGTACGGGCGACCGCGGAGCTGGCGGTGCGGCTGCTGCAGCGCGGCCCGGTCGCGTACTCCGAGCGGGGCGCCCACCCGGTGACCGCGGGCCGGATCGCCGTCGGCGCCGCGCACCGCGACCAGGTCGCCGCGATCAGGGCCGCCGGGGTGCCGCCGGAGATCACCGTGGACACCGCCAACCGGCTGCAGGGCCGGGAGTACGACGTGACGATCGTGCTGCACCCGCTCTCCGGGCGGCGCGACGCCACCGCGTTCCACCTGGAGTCGGGGCGGCTGTGCGTGCTGACCTCCCGGCATCGCCACGCCTGCGTGGTGGTGGCCAGGGCGGGCATCCCCGAGCTGCTGGACGCCCACCCGTCGGCCGAACCGGTCCAGCTCGGCGTGCCGGTGAAGTTCCCGGACGGCTGGGAGGCCAACCAGGCGGTGCTGGCCCACCTGTCCAAGCACCGGGTCCGGCCGGAGCGGTGATCCGCTCCGGGCGCGGTCATCCCGTGACGGTCACCGGGTGGATGTGCGCGGTCGCGGGGGCCCCTGGGTTCGCCATGATCCACTCCATGCGCTCGCGGCTCTCCTCGTCCGCGGGCGTGTAGACGACCATCCTGGTCTCCGGCGGCGACGGCAGCGCCATGCTGGTCGAGACGGTACGGACCTGCCCGCCGGAGAAATGGTGGAAGACCTTCATCTGGCTTCCCGGCCTGGCCACGTCGTGGGCCGCCCACATGCTCGCGAACTCCGGGCTGGCGGCCGACAGCGCGCGGACGAACCCGGTCCAGGCGGGCTCGCCCAGGTGCCGCCCGAACCCGGCGCGCAGGACGGCGACCATCTGGGCCACCTCCTCGGCCCGGTTGACGATCTGGCTGCAGCACTCCTGCATGGCGAAGATCTGCCAGAGCACGTTGCGGGTCGCGACCGGCTGGGTCACCACGTTCGGGAACAGGGAACCGTAGGCCGCGTTCCAGGCCAGCAGGTCGTAGCGGCCGTTGTAGACGGCCGCGGGGATCGGGTCGAGCCGGTCGAGGATCACCTGGATCTCCGGGGCGAGCCGTCCGCGGGAGGCGTCGCCCTCGGACACGGCGGGCACGTCGGCGAGCCGGTAGAGGTGCTCGCGCTCGGCCTGGTCGAGCTCCAGGGTGCGGGAGATCGCGTCGAGGACCTGCACGCTGGCGTTGATCGGCCGTCCCTGCTCCAGCCACGTGTACCACGTGACGCCGACCCCGGCGAGCAGGGCGACCTCCTCGCGCCGCAGCCCGGGGGTGCGCCGGCGCGATCCCGGGGGCAGTCCCGCGGCCTCGGGGGAGATGCGCTCGCGGCGGTTGCGCAGGAACGCCGCCAGCTCGGCGCGGCGGGCGGCCGACCCGGCTCCCCTCCCGGCGCCCGGCGTGGTGACGGTCATCCCCCCATGGTGGCCGACGGGCGATCCGGTTGCCAGGTGGCGTCGATACCAGGATGAGCGGGCTCTCGTTACCCGTACCGGCCCGGTCCCAGGCTCCTTGCCATGACCGTGACATCGGCTCCGGCCCCGGCCGCCCGTACCTCCTCCCCCTGGCCGCTGACGGTGATCCTGGCCGGGCAGTTCATGGCCGTCCTGGACGTCTCCATCGTCAACGTCGCCGCCCCCGTGATCCGCTCCGACCTCGGCGCGTCGGGGTCGGGCCTGCAAATGATCGTTTCCGGCTACACCATCGCCTACGCCATGCTCCTCGTCACCGGTGCCCGGCTGGGCGGCCGCCACGGCGGGCGCCGCCTGTTCCTGTACGGCCTGGCGGGCTTCACCGCGGCCTCCCTGGCCTGCGGGCTGGCCGCGTCGGCCGGGCAGCTGATCGCCTTCCGGTTCCTGCAGGGCGCGGGGGCCGCCCTGATGGTGCCCCAGGTGCTGAGCATGATCCAGACGAGCTTCGCGGGCGCGGCCAGGGCCCGCGCGCTCGGCCTGTACGCCGCGGTGGTCTCCGGGGCCGCCGTGGCCGGTCAGGTGCTGGGCGGCGTGCTGGTCTCCGCGGACCTGTTCGGCTCCTCGTGGCGGCCGGTGTTCCTGGTGAACGTGCCGATCGGACTGGTCCTGCTCGTGCTGGGCGCGCGGCTGCTGCCTGCCGGGGGCCCGCCGCGGCACCGCGCGCTCGACCTGCCGGGCCTGGTCACGCTCTCGGCGGCGGTCGGCCTGCTGGTGGTCCCCCTGGTGCTGGGCCACGAGCGGGGCTGGCCGCTGTGGAGCCGGGCCGCCCTGGTGGCGAGCGCGGTGATGGCGGGCGTGTTCGTCCTGGTCGAGCGCAGGGTCGCCGCCCCGCTGGTGCCGGTACGGGTGCTGCGGGCGCCGGGGACGGTGCCGTCGGCGCTGGCGATCTTCGGGACGATGACGACCTACGGCGGGTTCCTGCTCGCCTGCGCCCTGCACCTGCAGGGGCCGCTGGGTGAAGACCCGCTGGCGGCGGGCCTGACGTTCGTGCCGGCCGCGGTGGGCTTCACCGTCGTCAGCCTCGGCTGGCGCCGCGTCCCCGGACGCCTGCACCGCCGGATGATCGTCGTCTCCCTCGGTGTGGCCGGGCTCGGCTACCTGCTGCTGTCGCCGGCGCTCACCGCGGGGAACCGGCCGCTGCTGGCGGCGGCGTTCGTGGTGATCGGGGTGGGTCTGGGCGGGGCGTTCAGCCCGACGCTGTCGGTGGGGCTGGCGCACGCCGCCCCCGAGGACGCCCCGGACGTCAGCGGCCTGTTCGTCATGATGACCCAGCTCGGCCAGGTGGTCGGGGTCGCCACGTTCGGGACGCTCTATCTGGGCTCGGGGTCGGTGACGGCCACCTGTCTGGCCCTGGCCGGGACGATCCTGCTCACCGGGGCGTGCGCGCTGCCGCTGCTGCGGCGCCGCCGAGACCTCCGGCCCGCGGCACCGTGACGACGGGTGGGGACGTCAGAGCGTGCGCCGCCAGACGTCGATGGCGAGCACCTGGCGCATGCCCACCGACAGGTAGAGGCCGAGCGCGGGCGTGCCGTTGTTGGCGTCGACGTGCAGGTAGGTGCCCGCCCGTCCACGGCCGGCGTCCTCGGCGAAGGCCCTGCGCAGCATGAACCGGCCCAGGCCCCGGCCCCGGAACCCGGGCCGCACGGCCAGGCGGCGTACGTAGCCGCAGTTCTCGTCGCCGAGGAAGGCGTCGGTGCCCAGCAGCATCGCCACCGGCTCGCCGTCCAGGCGGGCGAGCGCGAGCTGCGACCAGTCGGTGCTCGCGGAGGAGGCCAGCTCGTCGTACCACTCGTCGTAGCCCTTGGGGGCGAACCCGAAGTGCTCGGCGAAACCGGCCTGCTCCACGGCGTGGGCCTGGCGGCGCGCCTCCTCGGTGAGCCCGTCGTGCACGGTCACGCCCGCGGGGAGGACGGGGTGGCGGACCGGTGCGGTGTGGTCGGCCCGCAGCCGGACGAAGGTGGTGGCGGCGCCGAAGCCCCGGGCCGCGGCGACGGCGCGCTTGGCGCCGTCCTCGCGGTACAGGGCGATGTCCACCACGGCCCGGTCGTGGCCGAGACCGGCGGTGATCCGCCGGGCCCGCTCGGTCACGCTGTCCCAGAGCGGGCCGGTCAGCTCGGGCGTGGCGGGGTGCACGACGACGTCGATGTCGACGTTGTCGCCGGCGCCCTTGCGCCACGCCCAGGCCCAGCCGGTCAGGCGCCCGGTCGCGTCGTGGACCAGCAGGCCGTCGGTCCCGAGGTCGAAGGAGGGGTCGTTCAGCTGGTCGGCCACGTCGTCGAGGGTCATGTCGGCCTTGCCGATCACCTGGACGTCGCAGAGCGAGATCAGCTCGTGGATGCGGGGGGCGTCGCCGGCCCGGGGCCGCCGGGTGACGTACCCGGCGGGGATGCTCGTCGTCATGTGCCCATCGTCGCGGGGGCGACTTGAGAATCACTGGGCCCGGACTTGGTCCGGGCACGGCCGGGGTCGCGTCAGTCCAGGGCCGGGACCGGCTGCTCCTTGGACTCGGCGGCGTCCCCGGGCCCGCCGCGCAGCGGGATCTCCTTGATGAAGGCCGCCAGCAGCGGCACCAGCACGGCGAACAGGATCGCCCACCAGAAGACCTCGGAGATGGAGACGGCCAGGGACTCCAGGAAGCCGGCCCGCACGTTCCCGGGGAGCCGGTGCAGGGCGGCCGGGTCGAACTGGGCCCCGCCGGAGGCGAGCTTCTCGCCCGCCGCGCCCAGCCTGCTCTGCAGACCGGCGGTGAGCTCGTTGTTGAAGATCGCGCCGAACAGCGAGACGCCGAACGAGCCGCCGATGGAGCGGAAGAAGGTGGAGGCGCTGCTGGCCACGCCGAGGTCCTTCTGCTCGACGCTGTTCTGGGCGATGAGCATGGTGATCTGCATCAAAAAGCCCATGCCGAGGCCGAGGACGCCGATGAACACCCCGGTCTGCCAGGCGGGCGTGTGCACGTCCATCAGGGAGAGCAGCCACATTCCCGCGGCCATGATCGCGCCACCGAGGACGGGGTAGATCTTGTAACGGCCGGTCCTGGTGATGGCGCGGCCGACGAAGAGGGAGACCACCATGGAGGCGCCCATCATGGGCAGCAGCAGCAGGCCGGAGTTGGTGGCCGTGGCGCCCTGGACGGTCTGCTGGAAGAGCGGCAGGAAGTTGATCGCGCCGAACATGGCGAACCCGAGCAGGAAGCCCACGGCCGAGATCAGGCTGAAGTTGCGGTCGCGGAAGACGTGCAGCGGCAGGATGGGCTCGGCGGCGCGGCGCTCCACCGGGACGAACAGGGCCAGCGTGACCACGGCGAGCGCAGCCAGGCCGAGGATCTGCGGCGAGCCCCAGGCGTGGTCGTTGCCGCCCCAGGTGGTGATGAGGACCAGCGCGGTGATGCCGATCGAGAGCAGGACCGCGCCGAGCCAGTCGATGCGGTGCTCGGTGCGCAGCCTGGGCAGCTTCAGCGTGACGGCCAGCATGGCCAGCGCGACGAAGCCGAGGGGCAGGTTCACGTAGAAGGCCCAGCGCCAGTTCAGGTGGTCGGTGATGAATCCGCCGACGAGCGGCCCGGCGATCATGGCCAGCGACATCACGGCGGCCATGATGCCCTGGTACTGGCCGCGCTCGCGGGGCGGGACCAGGTCGCCGATGATCGCCATGGCGTTGACCATCAGGCCGCCGGCCCCCAGCCCCTGCAGCGCGCGGAACGCGATGAGCTGGGCCATGCCGTCCGAGGGACCGCCGAGCAGGTCGGAGCCGGCCATCCCGCAGAGCGCGGAGCCGAGCATGAACAGGGCGATGGAGGCGAGGAAGATGTTCTTCCTGCCGTACAGGTCGCCGATCTTGCCCCAGATGGGGGTCGAGACGGTGGTGCCGAGCACGTAGGCGGTCACCACCCACGACAGGTGGGTCAGGCCGCCGAGCTCGCCGACGATGCGCGGCATCGCGGTTCCGACGATCATGTTGTCGAGCATGGCCAGGACCATCGCGAGCATGAGCCCCGGCAGCACCACCATGACCTCGCGGCGCCGTCCCGGTGCGGCCGCTGTCTCCTTCACTTCCACGCCCCCTGGGAATCTGCTTACCTGCCGACCGGCTAGTGTCGGATATGCTGGGAATGTAGGCCGCTTACTTACCGGCCGTCAAGTTGATTCATCGGTAAAGGGAGCCATGAGGGAACACCCCGACACGCGGACGCGCATCCAGGAGACCGCCCTGACGTTCTTCATCGAACAGGGCTACGAGGCAACCTCGCTGCGCGAGATCGCCGAGGCCCTGGGCGTGACCAAGGCGGCTCTCTACTACCACTTCAAGACCAAGGACGACATCGTCCTCAGCCTGGCCGAGGACAGGTCGCGCACGATCGCCGAGCTCGTCGCCTGGGCCGAGCGGCAGCCGCGCACCGAGGAGACCCGGCGCGAGCTGGTCCGCCGCTACTCCCGGGACCTGAAGCAGGGCAGGCACCGCCAGATCATCCGGTTCCTGGAGCGCAACCAGACCTCGCTCAAGAACCACCCGATCATGGAGAAGGCCCGGGAGCACATCTTCCAGCTGGTCGACTTCCTGGTCGATCCGGACGACCCTCCCACCACCCGGCTGCGGAACAAGATGGCCCTGTTCGTGCTGCACTCCGCCTGGTTCATGATGCGCGACGAGACGCTCGCCGACGACGAGGTGGAGGCGGCCGCCCTGGAGGTCGCGCTCGACCTCGTCAGGCGGTGAGCGTCCTCATCGACCCGCCCGCGTGGCCGGGTCCCCGGGGACTGCTCTGGTCGCACCTGGTCAGCGACACCTCGGTCGAGGAGCTGCACGCCTTCGCCGAGGCGCTCGGCGTGCCGCGCCGGGCGTTCGACCGCGACCACTACGACGTCCCGGAGACGGTCTACGCGCGGGCCGTGGCGCTCGGCGCCGAGGAGGTGCCCTGCCGCGAGCTCGTCGCCCGGCTGACCGCCGCCGGTCTTCGCAGGCGCCGGATCCGGGACGGCAGCGACAGCCCCGCATAGGTTCCGACGTATCGGGCATCAGGCCCGGGTGAGGACATCACCGCACGTCACAGAGGGGACGACATGCTGAACGGCAAAACGATCGCGTTCCTCGTGGCCCCGGAGGGCATCGAGCAGGTCGAGCTCACCGAACCGTGGAACGCCGTCAAACAGGCGGGGGGCACGCCCCGGCTCGTCTCCACCGAGAAGGGTCAGGTCCAGGCCTTCAACCACCTGGAGGTGGCCGACCGCTTCCCGGTGGACGCCACGGCCGACGAGGTCTCGGCCGCCGACTTCGACGGGCTGGTACTTCCCGGCGGTGTCGCCAACCCCGACCTGCTGCGTACCGTGCCCGAGGCCGTCGCGTTCGCGAAGGGTTTCTTCGACGCGGGCAAGCCGGTCGCGGCCATCTGCCACGTGCCCTGGACGCTGATCGAGGCCGGCGTGGTACGCGGCCGCAAGGTCACGTCCTGGCCGAGCCTGCGGACCGACCTGGGCAACGCCGGGGCGGAGTGGGAGGACCGCGAGGTCGTGGTCTGCTCCGCGGGCCCGAACACACTGATCACCAGCCGCAAGCCCGACGACCTCAAGGCCTTCTGCCAGGCCGCGGTCGACGCCTTCTCCGGAGGGGGCGGCTGACCCGTCCCGTCCCCGGCACGGCCGGGGGCTGCGTCGGGGGGGGGGGGGGGGGGGGGGGGGGGGGGGGGGGGTGGGGGGGGGTGGGTGGTTTCTTCGCCCTCTTCCCTTTTTTCCTTTTCCTT
>NZ_JBVJIA010000061.1:0-8473 GCF_055586505.1 Streptosporangium sp. NPDC050148
GTCGCACGGCCGTCGCGGTCGGCTGGGACGGGCGGGCCCGCGCGGTCCTGACCGTGGCCGACGTCGTCAAGCCCACCTCGGCCGAGGCGGTCCGCAGGCTACGCGCCCTGGGTCTGCGGCCGGTGCTGCTGACCGGCGACAACGAGAGCGTCGCGCGCTCGGTCGCGGCCGAGGTCGGCATCGACGAGGTCATCGCGGGCGTGCTGCCCGCCGACAAGGTCGACGTCGTCAAGCGCCTGCAGTCCGAGGGCCGTACCGTGGCGATGGTCGGCGACGGCGTCAACGACGCCGCGGCCCTGGCCCAGGCCGATCTGGGGCTGGCCATGGGCACCGGCACCGACGCGGCCATCGAGGCCTCCGACCTGACCCTGGTCCGCGGGGACCTGCGGGTGGCCGCCGACGCCATCCGGCTGGCCCGCCGCACGCTGGCCACCATCAGGGGCAACCTGTTCTGGGCCTTCGCCTACAACGTGGCCGCCCTCCCGCTGGCCGCGCTCGGCCTGCTCAACCCGATGATCGCCGGGGCCGCCATGGCGTTCTCCTCGGTCTTCGTGGTCGGCAACAGCCTGCGCCTGCGCGGGTTCAGGTAGGACCGGGCCCCACCGCGAGGGCACCCGGCCCCGCGCGGGCACCGTGACGGCCTCCGGCACCACGCCGGAGGCCGTCGGTTTCCCCGTCTTTCCCCGGGGCCGCGTCATGAGAGCGGAAGGGCCCCGGAAAGAATGGCGAAGCCCTGTTACCGGCGAACCGGAAAAGCGTTCTCGCACGACGAAAACCCCACGTCCCGCCTCTATGTATTTTTACGCACAACGAAATCGGGGGTGATATTGAAAGAGCGGGTACGGCGGAACACACTCGGCGGTATCAGTCCCGTCCCGAGCCTTTGGAGCCGCAGTGGACCGAGCCGTGACCGGAATTCGCGATCGTAGAGGAACGACGCCCCGGCGTCTCGTCGCCGTCGTCGTCGCGGCGCTCGCCGTGGCGTTCCTGGGCGCCCCGCCCGCCGGTGCCCTCGCGCCGCCGACCCCGAAGGACCTGACGGCCTTCCTCGACCTCGAATGCTTCAGGACCAGCCCGTACCAGCCGCCCGCCACCGTGCTCACGGTGCGGCACATCAACCCCGCGCTCACGAACCTGCCGATCGAGACCGTCACCCTCGGCCCGCGTGAGCAGCTGTGCGTCCCGGTGGCCAAGAACAACCAGCTGCCACCGTCGCCCGCGCTCGACGTCATCAAGTACATCGACCTGGCCTGCTACAGGATCTCCGGCACCACGGTGAACACGGGCCTGGTGCTCAGCCACCTGAACCCGCTGTTCCAGAACCTGCCGCGCACGCAGATCTCCATGAACACCCCGCAGCAGCTGTGCGTCCCGGTCATCAAGAACAACGTGGTCCCGCCCGCCGAGGTGCTGTCGATCGTCCGTCACATCGACCTCAAGTGCTACGCCATCACCCCCAACGCCCTGCTGAACCAGCAGGTGGGCCTGCGCCAGCTCAACCCCGTCCTGGTCGGGAAGATCCCCACGCACGGCGTGCAGGTCCGTCACGCCCGCCAGCTGTGCGTCCCGGTGCAGAAGGCCGGTGACGCCATCCCGCCCGAGGTGTTCGCCCTGGTCCGGTGGATCGACCTGGAGAAGTTCGACATCGTCGCCCCGACGACGCTGCCCACGGTCACGCTGAGCCTGCGGCACGTCAACCCCGTCCTGGCCGGCCTCCCGGCCGAGCAGGCCGTCCTGTCCGGCGCGAGCCAGCTGGCGCTGCCGGTCGCCAAGAACGGAAACCTCCCCCCGGGCTGACCTTCCTCTCAGAGTCCCCTTCCGGCCGCGCCGAATTCCAGGGGTCGTCTTCTAGGGGTCGTCGCAACACCATGATCAATTGGTGGCTGCGAGCAGCATAGCGAGGCGCTCGGCCGGGGTTTCCCGGTCGAGCGTCTTTCGTGGTCTGGCGTTCAGTTCAGCAGCGACAGCGTTGAGGTCCTCGTAGGTGTGGACCGACAGGTCGGTGCCCTTGGGGAAATACTGGCGCATCACCCACCGGTGACCCGTCGCCCGCGAAGGCGGTGGGGGCGCCCGCGGCGGTAGTCTCGACACCGGATCCCCGGCGGGTCCGCGAACCGCTGCGCGACCGGGATCACCGCGGTCGCACATCGCGCCATGTCGACGGGCGCGTTTGTGCGATCCCAACATCTCCGGCCGCGAAACACGCTTCGTCCCCGCCATTCCGGTCCGCGGGGGACAACCGGGAGAATGTATCCCCGTCAGGGCGGGGACGACCGCCGTGTTCATCGCCTTCGAATGAAAGGCCGTTTCAGTTGTTCAGTCGTGTCGCCATCGTCAACCGCGGCGAAGCCGCCATGCGGCTCATCCACGCCGTTCGGGACCTAGCCGCAGAGACAGGGACACGGATCGAGACCGTCGCCCTCTACACGGACTCCGACCGGACGGCCACGTTCGTCCGCGAGGCCGACATCGCCTACGACCTGGGGCTCGCGGCCGACCGTCCCTACCTCGACCACGCGGTCCTGAGAAGGGCCCTGGTCGAGACCGGCGCGGACGCCGCCTGGGTCGGCTGGGGCTTCGTGGCGGAGGATCCGGCGTTCGCCGAGCTGTGCGCCGAGATCGGCGTGACGTTCGTCGGCCCGGGTGCCGAGGCGATGCGCAGGCTGGGTGACAAGATCGGCTCGAAGCTGATCGCCGAGGAGGTCGGCGTGCCCGTCGCGCCGTGGAGCCGCGGCCCGGTGGAGACGCTGGAGGAGGCGAAGGCGGCGGCCGCGCGGATCGGCTACCCGCTGATGCTGAAGGCGACCGCGGGCGGCGGTGGCCGCGGCATCCGGATGATCTCCAACGCCGACGAGCTGACCCGGGCCTACGAGCTGACGCGCCAGGAGGCCGCGCGGGCGTTCGGCAGCGGCGTCGTGTTCCTGGAGCGCCTGGTGACCGGCGCCCGGCACGTCGAGGTGCAGGTCATCGCGGACGGGCAGGGCACCGCCTGGGCGCTGGGCGTGCGCGACTGCTCCGTGCAGCGGCGCAACCAGAAGATCATCGAGGAGTCCGCCTCCCCGGTCCTGGACGCCGGGCAGGTCGCCGAGCTGAAGGCGGCGGCCGAGCGGCTCGTGCTCGCGGTGGACTACCGGGGCGCGGGCACCGTCGAGTTCCTCTACCACCCCGGCGAGCGGCTGTTCGCGTTCCTGGAGGTCAACACGCGCCTGCAGGTCGAGCACCCGATCACCGAGATCACCACCGGCGTCGACCTGGTGAAGGCCCAGCTGCACGTCGCGGCGGGCGGCAGACTCGAGGGGGACGTGCCCGCGGAGTGGGGTCACGCCGTCGAGGCCCGCCTCAACGCCGAGGACCCCGACCGCGACTTCGCCCCCTCCCCCGGCCGGATCGCGCGGCTGGCGCTGCCCAGCGGCCCGGGGGTCCGGGTGGACACCGGCTTCAGCGAGGGCGACACGATCCCCGCCGACTTCGACTCGATGATCGCGAAGATCATCGCGCACGGCCGGGACCGCGCCGAGGCGCTGGCCCGCCTGCGCCGCGCGATGACGCAGACGACCGTCATCATCGAGGGCGGCGTGACGAACAAGGGCTTCGTCCGCACGCTGCTCGACGAGCCCGCGGTGATCGACGGGTCCGCCGACACCGGCTGGATCGACCGCGTACGCGCCCAGGGCGCCCTGGTGTCGCACCGGCACTCGGCGATCGCGCTGATCGTCGCCGCCATCGAGGCCTACGAGGACGAGGAGGCCGTGACGCGGCAGCGCTTCCTGTCCACCGCCCACGGCGGCCGCCCGCAGTCCCAGCACGAGAGCGGCCGCGCGCTGGAGCTGAAGCTCCGCGACGTCGGCTACCGCGTCCGCATCGCCCGCACCGGCGGCCACCGGTTCCGCATCGGCATCTCGGCGGGCGGGCCCGAGCACGCGGCCGACGTCGACATCGAGCGCTTCGACGAGCACAGCGGCCAGATCATCGTGAACGGCGTCCGCTTCAAGGTCGTCGCGAGCACCCACGGCCCGACCCACCTGGTCGAGGTCGACGGCGTCGCGCACCGGATCAGCCGCGACGAGGGCGGCATCGTGCGCTCCCCCGTGCCCGCGCTCGTGGTGGCCACGCCGCTGCAGCCGGGCGACGAGGTCGAGGCCGGTGCCCCGCTGCTCGTGGTCGAGAGCATGAAGATGGAGACCGTGCTGCGCGCGCCGTTCCGCGGCCGCGTACGGGAGCTCGCGGTGTCGATCGGCAGCCAGGTGGAGGCGGGCGCGCGCCTGCTCAGCCTGGAGCCGCTGGGCGAGGGCGAGGAGACGGCCGCTCCCGCCGCGACGGCGGACGTCGAGCTGGACCTGCCCTCCGAGCCGGTGGACGTGCCCGCCGCCGAGCGGGCCGCGCGCGGCCTGCAGGACCTGCGCGGCCTGCTGCTGGGCTTCGACGTCGACTCGCAGGACGAGAAGCGCCTGCTGGCCGGCTACCTGACCGCGCGCGCCGAGCTCGTCGAGAGCGGCGAGCTCGACCCGTCCGGCGAGATCGAGCTGCTGCGCCTGTTCGCCGACCTGAGCGAGCTGAGCCGCAACCGGCCCGTCGGCGAGGAGACCAAGTCCGCCTCGGCGGTGCACAGCCCCCGCGAGTACTTCCACACCTACCTGCGCTACCTCGACCCGGACCGGGCCGGGCTGTCGGAGGGCTTCCGGCAGCGGCTCACGCACGTGCTGTCCCGCTACGGCGTCGAGGGCCTGGACCGCACGCCCGAGCTGGAGGACGCGGTCTTCCGGATCTTCCTGGCCCAGCAGCGCGCGTCCACCGACGTCGCCGTGGTGACGACGCTGCTGCGCCTGTGGATGAAGGACGCCCCGCCCGCCCAGGCCGACCGCGTCACCGTCGGCCTGGCGCTGGAGCACCTGGTGGCCGCCACCCAGGTGCGGTTCCCGGCCGTCGCGGACCTGGCGCGCGGCGTCGTGTTCACCTGGTTCGCCCAGCCGCTGCTGCGCCGTACCCGCGCCAAGGTCTACACGGCCGTGCGCAGGCACCTGCGCCACCTCGACCAGCACCCGGACGCGCCCGACCGCGCCGAGCGGATCTCCGCGATGGTCGCCAGCGCCCAGCCGCTCGTCCGGCTGATCGGCCAGCGGATCGGCCGCGAGGGCGCGGACCCCGTACCGCTGCTGGAGGTGCTGAGCCGCCGCTACTACGGCAACCGCGCGCTCGGCGACATCCGGGTGAGCACGGTGGCGGGCTGCACGTTCGTCGTCGCCGACCACCGCACCGCGAACGGCGACGGCCGCGTCGTGACCACCGCGATCGACTTCTCCGCGCTGGCCCAGGCGGTCAAGGCGGTCGGCGAGTTCGTCGGTGACGGCGAGCTGGTGGCCGACGTCTACCTGACCTGGCCGGACGGCCCGGCCGACCCCGACGAGATGGCCGCGCGGCTGCGCGAGGTCCTGGCCGCCCAGCAGCCGTCCAACCGGGTCGGCCGTATCACCACGACCGTCGCGGGCCACAGCGGTGCCGCGATGCACCACCACTTCACCTTCCGGCCGTCCGCGAGCGGCTTCGTGGAGGAGCGGCTGCTGCGCGGCCTGCACCCGCGCATCGCCGAGCGCATGCAGCTGGAGCGGCTGCGCGACTTCGACCTCACCCGGCTGCCCTCGCCCGACGAGGAGGTCTACCTCTTCCGGGCCGTGGCACGGCAGAACCCGTCCGACGAGCGCCTGGTCGCCCTGGGCCAGGTCCGCGACCTGACCCCGCTGCGCGACGACGAGGGCAGGCTCGTCGCGCTGCCCGCGGCCGAGGACACGGTGGCCACCTGCCTGGACGCGATCCGCCGGGCCAAGAAGCCCGGTGCCAAGGCGTCGGCCACGAACCGCATCGTCATCTACGTGTGGCCGCCCACCGACCTGTCGCCGACCGACCTGAACACCGTGGCCAAGCGCGTGCTGCCGACGACGGCGGGCGCGGGCCTGGAGGAGGTGCTGTTCCTCGGCAGGCGCCGCGACGGCGCCAACGGTGAGCTCGTCGACTTCGCCGTCCGGGTGGGCTACGACGTGAACTCCGGCATGCGGGTGTCCGTGGTGCCGCCGCCGACCGAGCCCATCGAGCCGCTGGACGACTACCGCCAGGAGGTGCTGCGCGCGCACGGCCGCGGCACGCACCACCCGTACGAGCTGACCGGTATGCTCGCCGGTCCCCTCGGCTCGTTCACCGAGTACGACCTGGACGAGAACTCCACGCTGGTGCCGGTGAACCGTCCCAAGGGGCGCAACACCGCGGCGCTGGTGGCGGGTGTCGTCAGCACGCCCACGCCGCGCCACCCGGAGGGCATGACCCGCGTCGTGCTGCTGGGCGACCCCACCAAGGCGCTCGGCGCGCTGTCCGAGCCCGAATGCGCGCGGGTGATCGCCGCGCTCGACCTGGCCGAGCGGATGCGGGTGCCGCTTGAGTGGTTCGCGCTGTCGGCGGGCGCCCGGATCTCGATGTCGTCCGGCACCGAGAACATGGACTGGGTGGCGGCGGCGCTGAAGCGGATCGTGACCTTCACCCAGGACGGCGGTGAGATCAACGTCGTGGTCGCGGGCATCAACGTCGGCGCCCAGCCGTACTGGAACGCCGAGGCCACGATGCTCATGCACACCAAGGGCATCCTGGTGATGACGCCGGACTCGGCGATGGTGCTGACGGGCAAGCAGTCGCTCGACTTCTCCGGTGGCGTGTCGGCCGAGGACAACCACGGCATCGGCGGGTACGACCGGATCATGGGACCCAACGGCCAGGCGCAGTACTGGGCACCGGACATCCGCGCCGCGCGGGAGGTCCTGATGTCGCACTACGACCACAGCTACGTGGCTCCGGGAGAGAGTCGGCCGCGCAGGACGGTCACCAGCGACCCGGCCGACCGCGACGTGTCGACGTTCCCGCACACCGTGGCGGGCAGCGACTTCACGACGGTGGGCCAGATCTTCTCCGCCGAGTTCAACCCGGACCGCAAGAAGCCCTTCGACATCCGCACGGTCATGCGCGCGCTGTCCGACCAGGACCACCCGGTGCTGGAGCGGTGGGCGGGCATGGCCGACGCGGACACCGCCGTGGTCCAGGACGTGCACCTCGGCGGCCTGCCCGTGTGCCTGCTGGGCATCGAGTCGCGGTCCGTGCCGCGCCGCGGGTTCCCCCCCACCGACGGCCCCGACACCTACACCGCGGGCACCCTGTTCCCGCAGTCGTCCAAGAAGGCCGCCCGGGCCATCAACGCCGCGAGCGGGAACCGGCCGCTGGTCGTGCTGGCCAACCTGTCGGGGTTCGACGGCTCGCCCGAGTCGATGCGCAAGCTCCAGCTGGAGTACGGCGCGGAGATCGGCCGCGCGGTGGTGAACTTCCGGGGTCCCATCGTGTTCTGCGTGATCTCGCGGTACCACGGCGGCGCGTTCGTGGTGTTCTCCAAGGCGCTCAACCCGAACATGACCGTGCTGGCGGTCGAGGGCTCGTTCGCCTCGGTGCTCGGCGGCGCCCCGGCCGCCGCGGTGGTCTTCGCCCGCGACGTCGACAAGCGGACCGGGAACGACCCGCGCGTGCTCGCGCTCGCCGCCCGTGTCGCCGAGGCGCCGGCCGCCGCGCGCACCGCGCTGGCCGCCGAACTGGCCGAGCTGCGCTCGTCGGTACGGGCCGAGAAGCTCACCGAGGTGGCCACGGAGTTCGACCGCGTGCACAGCATCCAGCGGGCGGTCGACGTCGGCTCGGTGGACGCGATCATCAGCTGCGCCGAGCTGCGGCCGCGGATCATCGAGGCGGTCGAGAAGGGCCTCGCCCGCCGGGACTGACCCGGACGCGCGCCGACGCCGCGCTGTGGCCGCGAGGAGGCCGCGTCGATGCCGCGCGAGGGCCGGTCCGGGATGGACCGGCCCGGTGCGGGGTGAGGTGGGGCGTAACCGACCGGGCCGGGGTGAGACGGGGCGGGTCGGGGTGAGGTGGGGCGAGCCCGGGTGAGGTGTCCACTACCGGACACGCGGGGTTGCCGGGCGGTGACGTGGAAACACCGGTGGGCGTCCTTCGAACCATGACGGAACACCGGAACCGATGAGGAACACCATGGTCTCCCCCCGTACCGCCCTCGCCCGCGGCGCCGTCGTCCTCGGCGTCCTGGCCGCACCGCTCCTCGCTCCCGCCACGGCGCACGCGGACGCCTCGTACACCTGCACCGGCGGGTACGCGTTCCCGTCGCCCATCCCGGTGCTCGGCCCCTACGAGGTCAGCGGCTCCGGCTGTACCGGCTCCGGCGCGGGCGAGCCGGGGACCATCACCATCCCGTCGGGCACCTACGGCTGCGGCAGGGTGTGGGAGCTGCCCGGCGGGAACTTCCGGGGCATCCAGTGTGAGGGGTAGCGGGACACGGTGGAGGGGCCACCACCTGTGGGGGGAGGGGTACCCCGGCCCCCCCCGGCGGGCAGGTCTCCCCCCCGGGCAAGGGTGAGGGGGCCCGGTCGTACTCCGCCCC
>NZ_JBVJIA010000061.1:8483-12536 GCF_055586505.1 Streptosporangium sp. NPDC050148
GACTGGGGACTGTCCTCCCCCCCCCCGCCCCCCCCCCCCCCCCCCGCTCCCCCCCCCCCCCCCCCCCCCCCCCCCCCCCCCCCCCCCCCCCCCCCCCCCCCCCCCCCCCCCCCCCCGCCGGGGTGACGATTCACCCCGGCGGAGCCGGGCGCGGAGGTCAGCCGGGCATCAGCACGGTGTCGATGATGTAGACGGTGGCGTTGCGCGTGGGCACGTTGCCGCAGACGACCTTGGCGTCGCCCGCGGTGAGGGCCTCGCCGGAGCCGCCGGTGGTGAGCGTGCCGCCCTGCAGGGTGGTCAGGGTGCCCTTCTCCAGGTCGGCGGGGGTCTTGCGGCCCGGCACCACGTGGTAGGTGAGGATGGAGGTCAGCATCTTCTTGTCGGCCAGGACCTTGTCCAGCGTCTTCTTGGGAAGCTTCGCGAAGGCGTCGTTGGTGGGCGCGAACACGGTGATGTCGTCGGTGGAGTTGAGCGTGTCGACCAGGTCGGCCTTCGTGACGGCGGCCACCAGGGTGGACAGCGCGGGGTTGTTGGAGGCGGCGGTGGCCACGGCGTCGTCGGCCATACCGGTGACGCTGCCCTCACCGGAGGTGGGCAGGGTCGCGCAGGCGGCGCCGAACGGCGCGGCGGCCATGGTGGGCTGAGCCGACTCCATCGGCGTTTCGGTGGCCGGGGCGGCGCCGGTCACCGCCGCGGTGGGGTCACCGGCGGCGGCGGTGGTGTCGCCGCCGCAGGCGGCACTCAGGGACAGGGCGACGGCGAGAACGGACGCTGCGGCGAATCGGGTCTTCATGAGGATTCCTTCGCGATGGTCGTGCGTCGGGTGAACGGAGGTGTGGGTGGTGGTCACCCGGAGCGGCGTTCCGGTCCGGGTGGCACCGATGTCAGGTGTCCGGGCCCGGCGCGGCCGCTTCGGCCGGTGGGCCGCAAGGTGCCGCTGCGTCGTGACGAGGTCGCCCGGTGGTGATGCTCACACCGGGGCTTCGGAGCCGACGGCGAGGTGGATGGGTCGCGACGGAGAAAACTTCCCGGCCGGTCGCGAGCGGGGCCCGAACCGGGGTCAGACCGGGATCGAGCCGAGGCCCGGACCAGGATCGGGCAGGATCGGACCGCGGTCAGGCCGGGGCCCGGACCGCGGACAGGTCTGGACCGGACCGCGGACAGGTCTGGACCGGACCGGGCCGGACCGGGATCAGGCCGCGGTCAGGCCGGGGGGAGGTTCAGCACGAGCAGCGGCGTGGAGGTGGGCTGGGCGGAACCGCCCGCGGGCTCGATCGTGACGCCCACCTGAGCGGTCTGCGCGATGTCGTCGACGACCACCGCGGACGCGCCCTCGCCAGGGCGCATGGTCCCGGCGGAGGTGGTCCTCGCGGGCCCCATCCTCCACATCTGGTACGTCCTGTCCTCGGGCAGGTCGGCCAGCCCGGACGGGACGACCACCAGCCGGTCCTGTGACCGGGAGACGACCACCAGGGTGCCGGCGCCCTGCGGACCGCCGGAGACCCGGATCGAGTGGGCGTCCGGCGCTGCCAGCACGGTGGCGATCTGCCGGTTGACGGCCTCCTGCCGCTCCAGCAGGTCCCGGGTACGGACGTTCACGACGCCCAGGGCCACTGCGGCGACCAGGCACGCGGCCGCCAGCCCGGCGACCGCCCGCGGCCACCACGTCCCCGGACGTGTCCCCGGGCGCGTCCCCGGCGACCCTTCCGCGGCACGGCGGCGCCTCTCACCGGCCTTCCTGCCGACGATGCCGGTGATGCCGGTGATGCCGGTGTCCGCGGGCACGAGCGGGGGCACCTGGCGGACCTGGCCGATCTCGGCCATCACCCGCGCGCGCAGGCCCTCGGGCGGCTCGGCCGCCAGCACCCGCCCCATCCGGGCCGCCGTCTCGGCCAGGCCGCGTACCTCCTCGGCGCATTCGGCGCATCGGCTCAGGTGCTCCTCGAACCGCAGCCGGTCACCCTCGTCGACGGCGTTCAGCGCGTACGCCCCGGCCAGGGTGTGCGGGTCGTGCTCGCCGGGCGCGTCGTTCATCGCTCCACCCCCAGGCAGTCGCGCATCCGGATCAACCCGTCGCGCATGCGTGTCTTGACCGTCGCCAGCGGGACCTTCAGGAACTCGGCGACCTCACGATAGGAGTAACCGCCGTAATAGGCGAATGTCACCGATTCGCGTTGCAGCTCGGTCAGCCCGTCCAGGCACCGGCGCAGCCGTTCCTGCTCCAGGCTCCGTTCCACCGACTCGGCCACCTCGTCGTAGGGCCGGTCCACCTGAAGGCGGGCCGCGCGTTCCTCGCGGTCGGTGCCGGCCTGGGCCGAGCGCACCCGGTCGATCGCGCGCCGATGGGCGATCGTCATCACCCAGGCCATCGCGGTACCCCGGGCCGGGTCGAAGCGCGCCGCGCCGCGCCACACCTCCACCAGCACCTCCTGGGCGACCTCCTCGGCCTGGGCCCGGTCGCGCAGCACCCGCAGGATCAGCCCGTACACCGGGGCCGCCGCAAGGTGGTAGACCCGCTCGAACGCCGCCTGGTCCCCGCGCGCGACCCGTCCGAGCAGCTCCTTCAGCCCTCCCTGATCGTCGTGATCACCACGATGGTCCCGGCCCGGCCCGGGCACGCGTTCAGATCCCATGGTCTCTTCCTGCTCGCCCCGGACACGCACACCCTGGTCTTCGCAGCGGGACGCCCCGCGGATGGGTCGGCGGCGGCGCTTTTCTTCCGATCGGCGACCGATCGGTGACCGGCGGACGTCCGGTGGGCGTTCGATCCGCGTCCGGTGGGCGTCCGGTGAGCGTCCGGCCGGTGCCCGGCGGGCGTCGGCGAGAGTCCGATCGGTGACCGGTGGGGCCGGCACTGGACGGGGCCGGCCGGGGCCGGCCGGGGCTGGCCGGGGCTGGACGAGGAGCGGGACCGCTACCGCCGGTCCCCGGACCCGGTCCCCTCGAAGACCTTCGCCAGGGTGTCGAGGATCGTCTCGATCACCGCCTGCCGGTGGTCGGCCACGAAGAAGTGGCCCCCGGAGAAGACGCGGAGGTCGAAGTCACCGGTGGTGACCTCGCTCCAGGCCCGCGCGTCGTCGACGCTCGTCAGCGGGTCGGCGTCGCCGGTGAGCGCGACGATCGGGCAGCTCAGCGGTGTCAGGTCCGCGGGCCGGTAGGTCTCGATGGCCCGGTAGTCGCTGCGGATCACCGGGAGCACCAGTTCCCGGATCTCCTCGTCCTCCAAGAAGGCCGCCTCCGCGCCGTTCACCTCCTGCAGGTGGGCGATCAGGCCGTTCTCGCCGAGCAGGTGCACGGTCTCCAGGCGATCCCTGGAGGGGGCGCGCCGCCCGGACGCGAACAGCAGCCCGGGTCCCCGGTCACCGAGGCGCCTGGCCACCTCGAAGGCGATGATGGCCCCCATGCTGTGCCCGAAGAAGGCGCGTGGCCGCTCCTCCTCCCGCAGCAGCACCTCGGCGATGCGGTCGGCGAGCGGGTGGATGCCGCGGAACAGCGGCTCGCCGCGCCGGTCCTGCCTGCCCGGGTACTGCACGGCGAGCACCTCCGCGGACGGGGCCAGGGTCGCCGAGAGCGGGTGGTAGTAGCTGGCCGACCCTCCGGCGTGCGGGAAGCAGACCACCTGCACGGCACCGCGCGGTGAGGGGTGATAACGCCGGAGCCACAGGTCGGTCGCCGTCACGGATGTCTCTCCTTAGCCGGGGGTCACGCCTTCGCGGGGATCACGACGTCGCGGGCGTCACGAGGCCGCAGGGGGCACGGCCTCGCCGGGGAATCATAACTTCGCGGGAGGTCGTGACGTTCCCGGGACCGCCTTCGGCCGGGGCCGGGGCCGGGACCGAGGTCGAGCCGGAGCCGGGGTTCGAGGCCGGGGCCGGGGTCAGAACCGAGCTCAGGGCCAGAACCGAGGTCGGGGCCGGGGTCAGGGTTCGAGGCCGGGGCCGGACGGTGGGGGGGGGGGGGGGGGGGGGGGGGGGGGGGGGGGGGGGGGGGGGGGGGGGGGGGAGGGGTGGGAGGAGAGGGAGCGGTAGGACCATCAGACACGGGCCGCATAGT
>NZ_JBVJIA010000061.1:12546-22170 GCF_055586505.1 Streptosporangium sp. NPDC050148
GGCGTGCAGGTGGGTGTGTCGTGCTCCCCCCCCTCCCCCCCCCCCCCCCCCCCCCCCCCCCCCCCCCCCCCCCCCCCCCCCCCCCCCGCCGCTCACTTGAGGATCACCGGAAGCTCGGCCAGGCCCCGTACCACCATGCCCTCGTTGCGGCGCGGGTCGTCGACGGCGAGTTCCATGTCGAGCCGGGAGAGCGCGCCCAGCGCGATCTGCGCGGTCATCCTGGCGAGGGGCGCGCCGATGCAGAAGTGGATGCCGTGGCCGAACCCGAGGTTGCGCACGCCGGGACGGCGGGACAGGTCCAGGACGTCGGGGTCGTCGTACACGCGCGGGTCGCGGGCCGCGGCTCCCAGGACGAGCAGGAGCGTCTCCCCCGCCTTGACGGGGGTGTCCCCGACCATGGTGTCCTCCAGCACCAGACGGGAGATCATCTGCGTCGGGCCGTCGAACCGCAGCAGTTCCTCGGTCGCGCCGGCGATCTGGTCGGGGTTGGCGCGCAGCCAGTCGAGCTGGTCCGGGTTGCGCAGCAGGGCGAGCATGCCGTTGCCGATCAGGTGGACGGTGAGCGCGTACCCGGCGCTGATCAGCAGGGTGCAGGTGATGATCAGTTCGCTCTCGGTGAGCCTGTCGCCCTCCTGCTCCGCGGCGACCAGGGCGCTGATCAGGTCGTCGGCGGGTTCGCGGCGCCGCAGGGCGGCCAGTTCGGTGAAGTACCGGTTGAACTGCTCCCTGCCGCCCTGGCGCTGACCGACCTGGTCGCGGGTGAGCATGAAGTCCGGGTCGAGGCCGCGTCCGATGGCGGCGGACCAGGCACGGAAGCGGTCGAGGTTGTCCGCCGGGACGCCCATGAGCTCGGCGAGCAGGATGGTGGGCAGCGGGTGGGCGACCGCGTCCATGAGGTCGACCGGTCCCTCCGCGGCGGCCTCGCGGATACCGGCGACCATGCCGGCGACGAGCTCCTCGGCCCTGGGGCGCAGCCCCTCCACCACCCGGGCGGTGAACGCCTTGCTCACCAGCCCCCTCAGGCGGGTGTGGTCGGGCGGGTCCATGAAGGCGAACTGCCGCACGGGGTTGCCGTCGGCGTCCTTGGCGAAGTGGTCGGCGACGAGGTGGCCGTCGCCCCAGCCGTTGCGCGGGTCGGCGAGCGCCTCGGTGACCTCGCGGTGACCGGTCACCACGACGGTGCCCGCGGGGGTGCGGACGGCCGGGCCGCCCTCGGCGATCGCGCGGTAGACGGTGTAGGGGTCGTCGCGGAACGCCGGGTCGAACGGGTTGAACGGCAGCATCTGCGAGATGATGTACTGCCCGGGCTGCTGCGGCAGGGTGGAGGCGGGCAGGTCCCGCGGGGCGGGGGCGGGGACGTCGGTGACGCCGTCGTAAGCCACCGGCATCCGCAGGATCACGGTGTGCTTGTTGTCCTTGGCCCACTCGACGGGGCCGGTGAGCCTGATCCGCTCGACCCGGTCGAGCAGTGCCTCCAGGACGAGCCGCACGTCCAGGCGTCCCATCCGCTCGCCCAGGCAGCTGTGGCTGCCGAACCCGAAGGCCAGGTGCGGGTTGTGCGCGCGGCGGATGTCGAAGGTGAACGGGTCGTCGAACACGCTCTCGTCGCGGTTGGCCGACGCCCACCAGAACGTCACCTTGTCCCCGGCCTTGATCTTCGCGCCGCGGAACTCGATGTCCCTGGTCGCGGTCCGCCGGTTGTACGGGGTGGGCGACGCCCAACGCAGGATCTCCTCGATGGCGCCGGGCAGCAGCGAGCGGTCCCGGCGCAGCGCCTCCCACTGGTCGGGGTTCTCGGCGAGGGCGAGCAGGCCCAGCGCGATCGCGTTGCGGGGCGGCTCGGTGCCCGCGCCGAGCGTCAGGTTGAAGAACACCTCCCGCTCGTACCTGCCGAGCGGTGGCTGGCCGGAGTCGGCGGGGATCTCCGCCCGGCCCACGGCCGACATGAGGTCCTGCGCCGGTGCCTCCTGCTTGCCCTTGAGCAGGCTCGTGCCGTACTGGTACAGCGCCAGCCGGGCCATCTGCGAGCGTTCGTTGTCCTCGCCGGCCTCGCGGTCGTCGAACCCGGTGCTGACGTCGACCCAGCCCAGCAGGGCGTCCCAGTCGTGGCGCGGCACGCCGAGCAGCCGCAGCGCGGCCTTGATCGCGAACTGTCCGGCGACGTCGCGGATGAGGTCGCCCTCGCCCTTGGCCACCGCGCCGGCCACGACGGAGTCCGCCAGCTCGCGCAGGTCGGGTTCCAGCGCCGCGAGCGTGTCGCCCTCCACACCGGGCGCGACCTGCTCCTTGATCAGCTGGTGGCGGGGGTCGTCCATCATGTTCAGCAGCGTCCCGGCGTGCACCCCGGGGGCCAGGTCGTCGATGTGGGTGCCGCCTCCGGCGCGGCCGCCGCCGCCCTGGGAGGAGAACGCCGGGTCGCTCGCGGCGGCCACCATGTCGTCGTAGCGGCTCAGCACCCAGAATCCCTCGCCGTCGGCGGTCTTGCCGGGCGGGTGGAAGAGGATCTCCTCCTGCCGGCGCAGGCGCGTGAAGACGTCGTGCGGGAAACCTTCGGCGTACCTGCTCCGATCCGACAGGTCGAAGCCGCCGAGGATCGGGGGGAACTCATCAGATGACATGTGACTACCGCTCCGGGTTCGAGGGGACGAGGATCTGCTTCAGTGCGCGGGTGAGCCGTGGGAGGTCGGTCTCCGGCCCGGTGGCGGCGATGTGGCCGTCGGGCCGCAGCAGGACGAACCCGCTGCCGCGGGTGACGCGGTGGCGGTGGGTGACGAGGGCGGGAAGGTCGGCGGCGAGCTCCCGGGCGTGCCGGTCCGCCGGTCCGTCCTGGGGGCCCAGGCTGACCAGATGGAACCGCCCGGCCGGGCCGGTGCCCGGTTCGAGCGTCCATCCCGGGTGGCGGGTGCCCACCTGCGGCAGGCCCCTGGGCGGGCGGGCCGCGGCCAGGCCGAGCGTGTCGGGGTAGCGGGTCCGCCATCCGGCCAGCAGGGGCGGCAGCTGCGCGGCGAGCACCCCGGCGCGGTGGGCCAGGCCCATGAGCGCGTTGCGCACGCGGTTGGCCGCCGGGCTGAGCACCGCCCTGCGGGTCATCTTGCCGGTGGCCCGTACGATCTGCTCGGCCGCGGCCCGCCGTTCGGCGTCGTAGGTGTCGAGGATCGCCGGGGCGAGGCGGCCCTCGATGACGCCCGCGAGCTTCCAGGCCAGGTTGCGCGCGTCGGCGAAGCCGAGGTTGAGGCCCTGGCCGCCGACCGGTGAGTGCACGTGCGCGGCGTCGCCCACGAGGAAGCAGCGGCCGGCCCGGAGCGTGGCGGCGATGCGCTCGTGGCTGCTGTAGGAGGTGGCCAGGGTGACGTCGGTGAGCCGCAGGTCACCGGGGCCGCGTTCGTCGAGCATGCGCTGCGCCGTCTCGGCCGTCACCGGGGAGCCCGCGGGCAGGGAGCCCTCGGCCATGGCGCCGGCGATCCGCACCCTGCCGCCGGGCAGGGGTGCGATCAGCGCGACACCGGTGCGGCCCAGGTAGTAGTTGACCGCGTCGGCGTCGTACTCGCCCCGCAGGGTGCCCTCGGCGAGCAGGAACGTCACCGGAAGCCGGGTGCCGGAGAAGTCGATGCCGAGCTTTTCCCGGACCGTGCTGCGGTGGCCGTCGGCACCGATGAGCCATTCGGTCTCCCAGCGGGTCTCGGTGCCGTCCCTGCCGCGCGCGGTCACCGTGACCGCGTCGTCCCGCACGTCCAGGCCGGTCACGCGCAGCCCGCGCTCCACCTTCCCGCCGAGCCTGCGCAGCTCCTCCTCCAGCAGGTCGACGGTGTCCTGCTGCGGCAGGACCAGGGGCGCGTGCAGCCGGTCCAGCGGCAGCCGCAGCACGGTGCCGGGCGCGGTGTGGTAGCTCAGCGCCTTGATCGGCACGGCGCGCTCGTCGGCCTCGGCGCGCAGGCCGAGGTCGTCGAGGAGTTCGAGGGAGGGCGGCCACAGCAGGATGGCGCGCGATCCCCTGCCGGCCTCCTCCTCGGCGTCCAGCAGCGTCACCGGGATCTCGCGGCGGGCCAGCTCGACCGCCGTCATCAGGCCGCAGGGACCGGCTCCCACGATCAAAACCTTGCTCTTGTTCAATTCTCTGCCGCCTCTGGCACCGTCGGGAGGCTCGCCAGCAGGTGCCCGGCGAGCCGTCTGGGGGTCGGATGGTCGAACACGAGGGCGGCCCGCAGCGGCAACCCGGTGGCCCGGCTCAGTCTGTTCCTGAGCTCCACCGCCGTCAGCGAGTCGAACCCGAAGGTGGGTAGTGCGTGGTCGGCGCCGACCAGTCCGGGGTCGTCGAGCCGGAGCACGGCGGCGGCGTGGCCGCGTACCAGGTCGAGCAGCAGGTCCTCCGCGCCGGCCCGGTCGAGGCCGGCGAGCCGTTCCGCGAGCGAGGCGGCCTCGGCCGGGTCCGGCCCGTCCTCGGTCCCGGCCCCGGGTTCGGTTCCGGCTCCGTTCCCGGCTCCTGGTTCGGTTCCGGCTCCGGTTCCGGCGGGGTGGGGGACGTGGCCGCTGGAGAGCCAGTAGCGCCGTGACTCGAACGGGTAGGTCGGCAGGTCCACCGTGCGGGCCGGGGGCAGCGCCGCGGACCAGTCCACCGGCGCGCCGTGCAGGTACGCCTGTGCGACCGCGCCGAGCAGGTCGGCCGGGCCTCCGCGGTCGCGGCGCAGGGTGGGCACCACCGCCGCGGGGGCGCCCGCCGCCTCGACGCTCTCCTGCAGGCCGACCGACAGCACGGGGTGGGGGCTGGTCTCCACGAACAGCGTGTGGCCGTCGTCCAGCAGCGCCCGGGTGGCGTCGGCGAAGCGGACGGGCTCGCGCAGGTTGCGGTACCAGTAGGCGGCGTCCAGCGTCGAGGTGTCGGCGGGACGCCCGGTCACGGTCGAGTAGAACGGCACCTCGGCGGGCTTGGGCACGATCGGCGCCAGCTCGGCCAGCAGCCGGGAGCGGACGGCCTCGACCTGCGGCGAGTGCGAGGCGTAGGCCACCCGCACCATCCTGGCGCGCACCCCGTCGGCCTCGTACTCGGCGAGCAGCTCCGACAGCGCGGCCGACTCCCCGGCGACGACCACGGAGGCCGGGCCGTTGACGGCCGCGATCGACAGGCGGCCGTCGTGGCGTGCCAGCCGTTCCGACACCCGGTCGGCACCGAGCGCGACGGACATCATGCCGTGACGGCCGGTCAGCGTGGTCAGCGTGGTCAGGGCCCTGCTGCGCAGCGCGACGACCCGCGCCGCGTCGTCGAGCGACAGGGCGCCCGCGACGGTCGCGGCGGCGATCTCGCCCTGCGAGTGGCCGACGACGGCCGCCGGGTGGACGCCCAGGGACCTCCACAGCCGGGCCAGCGAGACCATCACGGCCCACAGCGCGGGCTGGACGACGTCGTCCCTGTCCATGCTCGGCGTACCGGCGTCGCCGCGGAGCACGTCGAGCAGGGACCAGTCCACGTGGGGGGCCAGCGCCTCGGCGCAGCGGGCCGCCTCCCGGGCGAACACCGGCACCGACCCGAGCAGTTCGGCGCCCATGCCGGGCCACTGCGCGCCCTGGCCGGAGAACACGAAGGCCACCCTGGCCCCGGCCGGGGGTGCCACGCCCTCGACGAGGTCGGCGGAGGGGCGCCGCCCGGCCAGCGCGTCCAGGGCCCGGTCCAGCTCCTCCGCGCGGGAGCCGATCAGGACCGCCCGGTGCTCGAAGGTGGCGCGGGTGGTGGCCAGCGACCGGCCCACGTCGGCCACGGTCGCCTCCGGCCGTCGCGCCAGGTGCGCGCGCAGCCGTACGGCCTGGGCCCGCAGCGCGCTCCCGGTACGCGCCGAGAGCACCCAGGGCACGGGGCCGCCGAAGGGGTCCCCGGCGCCTTCCCCGGAAGGGGCTTCCTGGGCGTGAACCTGCCCGCCACGAATCTCCCCGTCACGGGCCTCCCCGTCACGGCCTTCCCCGCCGGGGCCGGTGAGCGGGACGGGATCGGCGGCCGGGGCCTCCTCGAGGATGGCGTGGGCGTTGGTGCCGCTGACGCCGAAGGAGGAGATCCCCGCGCGCCGGGGCCGCTCACCGGCGGGCCAGGGCCTCGGCGCGGTCAGCAGGGACACCCCGCCGGAGGACCAGTCCACCCGGGGGGTGGGCTCGTCGACGTGGAGGGTGGCGGGCAGCGTGGCATGCCGCATCGCCATGATCATCTTGATCACGCCGGCGACCCCGGCGGCGCCCGCGGTGTGCCCGATGTTGGACTTGATCGACCCCAGCCACAGGGGCCGGTCCTGCGGGCGGTTCTCGCCGTAGGTGGCCAGCAGCGCCTGCGCCTCGATCGGGTCGCCCAGCGGCGTGCCGGTCCCGTGCGCCTCCACGACGTCCACCTGACCGGCCGACAGGCCCGCACCGGCCAGGGCCGTACGGATCACCCTCTCCTGGGAGGGTCCGTTCGGCGCGGTGAGGCCGTTGGACGTGCCGTCCTGGTTGACCGCGCTGCCGCGGATCACGGCCAGGACCGGGTGGCCGTTGCGCCGGGCGTCCGACAGCCGTTCCAGCAGCAGGACGCCCACGCCCTCGCTCCATCCCGTGCCGTCCGCGGCCGCCGCGAACGACTTGCACCGACCGTCGGGCGCGAGCCCCCGCTGCCGGCTGAACTCCACGAACCCCGCCGGGATGGACATCACCGCGACGCCTCCGGTGACGGCGAGCGGGCACTCGCCGAGCCGCAGCGACTGACAGGCCAGGTGCAGCGCCACCAGGGAGGCCGAGCAGGCCGTGTCGACCGTGACCGCGGGTCCCTCCCAGCCGAAGCTGTAGGACAGCCGCCCGGACAGCACGCTGGCCGCCACCCCGGTCATCCGGTAGCCCACCACGTCCTCCGGCGTGGACTGCAGCAGCGCGCCGTAGTCCTGCCCGCTGGAGCCGACGAACACCCCGGTGTGGCTCCCGCGCAGCGTGTCCGGGTCGATGCCGGCGCGTTCGAGCAGCTCCCACGACGTCTCCAGGAGCAGCCGCTGCTGCGGGTCCATCGCCAGCGCCTCACGCGGCGAGATCCCGAAGAACGCGGCGTCGAAGTGTCCCGCCGTGCTCAGGAACCCGCCCTCCCGCACGTACGACGTGCCCGGGTGGTCGGGGTCGGGGTGGTAGAGCGTGTCGATGTCCCAGCCCCGGTCGTCCGGGAAGGGCCCGACCGCGTCGACGCCGGACGCGACCAGCTCCCACAGGTCCTCCGGGGACCGCACGCCCCCGGGGTAGCGGCAGCTCGCCGCGACGATCGCGATGGGCTCGTTGCGCTGCTCCTGCAGTTCCCGCAGCCGCCGGCGGGTCTCGTGGAGCTCCACCGTGGCCCGCTTGAGGTAGTCGCGTAGCTTGTCCTCGTTCACAACCCCGGTCCTTCGTCTCCGAGTTCCGCGTCGAGCAGTCCGAAGAGCTCGTCGTCCGTCGCCGTCTCGACCCGCTCCGCGATGTTCTCCGGCGCGGCGTCCGCCGGGCCGGACGCCAGCTCCGTCACCAGCGCCTGCAGCCGTGCCGTGAGGCGCCGTCGCTCCGGGTCCCCGGCGTCCAGCGCTCCCAGCCTGGCGGCCACCGCGTCGAGCTCGGCATCGATGGAGAGGCCGGGCGCGGAGTCCAGCCGCGTGTCCAGGAACGCGGCGAGCGCCTCGGGACTGGGATGGTCGAAGACCGCGGTGGCGGGCAGCCTCACCCCGGTCGCGGCCACCAGCCGGTTGCGGAGGCTGACCGCCGCCAGCGAGTCGAAGCCGAGGTCGAGGAAGGGACGGGCCGGGGGGATCGCGTCCGCGGAGTCGTGCCCGAGGGCCACCGCGGCCTCCTCCCGTACGAGGCGCAGGAGCCGCGCGCGCCGTTCGGCCTCGGGCAGGTCGGCCAGCCGCCGTACCAGCTCCGGTACCTGCCCGTCATCGGCCTCGGGCGGGAGCGGCCGCGCCTCCGGCAGGTCACCGATCAGCGGGCGCGCCCGCAACGCCGTGAACACCGGCACGAAACGGTCCCAGTCCATGTCGGCGATCGTGATCGTGGCCCGGTCCTCCTCGACGGCCTGCCACAGCGCGGCCAGGGCGGGCTCGGTGGCCATGGCCGTCACCCCGCGCCGGTGAAGCTGGTCACGCCGTTCGGCCTCCCGCGGGTCGTCCGCCGGTGCCGCCTCGTCCCACAGTCCCCAGGCGACGGAGGTGGCGGTCATTCCGCGTGCCCTGCGGTGCGCGGCCAGCGTGTCGAGATAGGCGTTCGCCGCGGCGTAGGCTCCCTGCCCGCCGCTCCCCCACACGCCGGCGATCGACGAGAACAGCACGAACGCGTCGAGATCGCGGTCCCCGAGCAGCTCGTGCAGGTTCGCGGCGCCGGTCGCCTTCTCGGCGAGAGCCGAGGCCAGGCCGGGCAGGTCCAGGTCGGCCAGCGCCGTCACCTCGGGAATCCCGGCCGTGTGGAAGACGGCGGTGAGATCCGGGACCGCGTCCAGCATGCCCGCGACGCGGTCGCGGTCGGCCAGGTCGCAGGCGACGACGGTGACCCGCCCCGCACCGAGCGTGCACAGCTCGGCCACCTGCTCGTCGTGGACGTCCTTCCTGTCGTCCCGTCCGTCTCCGGGGTCGCCGAAGTGGCCGGCCGGAGCGTCCGCAGGGCAGGTCAGCAGCAGGTGCTCGGCGCCTTCCGCGGCCAGGCGGCGGGCCACGATCGCGCCCAGGCCGGTGGTGCCCGCGGTGACGAGCGTGGTGCCCCGGGGCCGGAACTCCCGCCGCCGTACCGGTTCACCGGCGCGGACGAGACGGCGGGCCAGGACACCGGACGGGCGTACCGCGACCTGGTCCTCCTCGGCCATGCCCGCCAGCACCCGCGCCAGATGGCCGGACTCCCGCGTCCCGAGGGACGCCGGAAGGTCGACCAGACCGCCCCACAGCCGCGGATGTTCCAGCGCGATCGCGAGCCCCAGCCCCCACGTCTGGGCCTGGACCGGAGCGCTCGGCTCGTCCGGCCCGCCGACCGTGACCGCGCCGCGCGTGGCCAACCACAGCGGAGCCGTCACCCCCGCGGAGGCCAGGGCCCTGACCAGCTCCAGCGTGCCCGCCAGCCCTCGGGAGACGGCAGGATGCGACGGATGCGGCTCGTCGTCGAGGGCGAGCAGGGAGAGGACCCCGCCGACGACAGCCGGGTCCTCCGGCAGGTTCCATGCCTGTGCCGACCCTGCCGACCCTGCCGACCCTGCCGTGAGCCGGACGACCTCGGCTCCGTGCTCCCGTACGGCCGCCTCGCAGGCGTCGGCCAGGGCGTCGATCGCGGAGGCGTTCCCGGGGGTGACGAGCAGCCAGGTGCCGTGCAGGGCGGGCGTGCCCACCTCGCTCAGCGGCTTCCAGTCGACCCGGTAGCGCCACGAGCGGGACCGTTCGGCGGGCGGGGCCGGGGGTGGCTCCAGCCAGTAGCGCCTGCGTTGTAAGGCGTAGGTGGGCAGTTCCACGCGTTCCCCGCGCCCGCCGAGCACGGCCGTCCAGTCCGGACGCGCTCCCCAGACGTGCGCCTGGGCCACGGCGGTGAGCAGGGTCTCGGGTTCGGCTCTGCCGTCGCGCAGGGTGGGCAGGAAGGAGGCGTCGGTCAGGGTGTCCTGGCCCATGGCCGACAGCACCCCGTCGGGGC
>NZ_JBVJIA010000062.1:0-15365 GCF_055586505.1 Streptosporangium sp. NPDC050148
ACAACCCCCCCCCCCCCCCCCCCCCTCCCCCCTCCCCCCCCCCCCCCCCCCCCCCCCCCCCCCCCCCCCCCCCCCCCCCCCCCCCCCCCCCCGGGCCGGTGGCCGAGCGCCTCGAGGGCGGGCACGACGTCGTCCCAGGCGGATCCGTCGAGCCACAGGCCGGCGATGAGCAGGATGTCCATGGTCACTTCTCTTTCCTTCGGCGCGTTCCGGCGAGGCCCTGGCCTCCCGGAACCCGGGCAGGACGTCAGGCTAGAACCGATTCCGGACGTTCTACGTCCTGTTCCCGCCGGGACTCCTAGGGTGCTTCTGTGCCGACCGACATCAGTCCCACCGCGCGGGCCCTGCGCGCCCTGGAGATCCTCCGGAACCGCCCCGGCGTGACGGCCGGCGAGCTCGCCGGCCTCCTGGGGGTCACGGAACGGGCCGCGCGCCGGTACGTCGGGATCCTCCGCGAGGCGGGGATCCCCGTCGAGTCGGCCCGCGGCCCCTACGGCGGGTACCGGCTCGGGCGCGGGACGCGGCTGCCCCCGGTCGCCTTCACCGAACCCGAGGCGCTCGGCCTGGTCATGGCGGTGCTCGACGGCCGGCCGGCGGCCACCGGCGCCGACGACCTCGTCGGCGCCGCCCTGGGCAAGGTCATCCGGGTCCTGCCCGAGAGCGTCGGGCGGCAGGCGGCGGCGCTGCGCGCGTACGCGTCGGCGGTGCCCGACCGCTTCCCGGCCCGTCCGGATCCCGCCGTCACCGGCGCGCTCGTGGCCGCCGTCGCGGACCGGTGGCGCGTGGTGATCGCCTACCGCAGCGGGTCCGGCGACGAGTGGGAGGCCGAGGTGGATCCCTGGGCGGTCGTCGTCCGCCACGGACGCTGGTATTTGCTGTGCCACTCCCAGCGCGCGGACGCCGTCCGTACCTACCGGATCGACCGTGTCCGCCGGGTGCGCCGGGGCACGCGCGCGTTCGAGCCGCCCGGCGACCTCGACCCGGTGGCCGTGCTGGAGGAGAACCTGGGCGCCGGGCGGGAGTTCGCCACGCGCGTGGTGTTCGGCGCTCCCCTCGCCGAGGTGGCGCCCTGGATCCGGCCGCCCATGGGACGGCTCGGACCGTCGGGGGAGGGGTGCGTGCTCGTCGGCAGCACCAGCAACCCGGCGATGTACGCGCAGGAGTGGTTGCCGAACGTGCCCTTCCCCTTCCGCGTCGAGGGCGGGCCGGAACTGCGCGAGGCGGTCGCGACGCTCGCCTCGCGTCTCACCGCCGCCGTGTCGGGCCCGCCCGTGGACGACGTCACGCCCGGCCCGGGCTCCGGCCGGCCGCGGGGAGGACCGGGTCTGGGCACGGACGGGGCCGGCGGGTGATGATGCCCCTGTCCCGAGTGACCGTCGACGGGCGGGAGGTGCGAGGATGCGGCATGCCGACTGGGGGGTGCGGTCACCGCGGTGGGCCGGGATCCGCAGCGAGGAGATCGAGGTCTGCGGCACGGCCGTCCACTACCTGAGTGCCGGTTCCGGCCGGGACGGCCCCACCCACCTGCTGGTCCATGGGCGGGCTGGTGGCGCTGCTGTTCGCCGACACGGCCCCGGACCGGGTCGCGCGGCTCGTGCTCACCTGCCCCACGCTGCCAGGACCGCTGCCCGCCGACGAGATGCTGTTCTGGCGCTTTCCGGGCCGCCCGCCGCCCCGACTGGGAACGGCGGATCTTTCCGGGGGCCGGGCATCTGCTGCCACTGGAGACGCCGCGCGGCTACACCGAAACGGTCGGACGATGGCTGGCCGCCTCGGGTCGTTTCGACCATCGGCCGTGAAGGTGGCGAAAGCGGGAGGCGCGCCTCCCGGAACGACCGCCGTACGGGGGACCACCGCGCCGGTCATATTCTGTACCTACTAGTATGTACGATGACGGCCATGGACACGGGCGCGGGCCCGGGTCCCGTGCGTGCCCGGGCGTGGGCGGTGCCCCGGCCGGTCACGTGTGCCGTCCCACGTCCCCCGCAGCATCCGTCAGGAGATCCGACCGACATGCCACTTGTTCGCATCGACGCCCTGCGTGCCGACCGTGACCGGCTCGAGGCGCTCGGCCGCGCCGTGCACGACGCCCTGGTCCAGACGATCGACATCCCGCCCGGCGACCTGTTCCAGATCCTGACCGGCCACGACGGCACCACCGGCATGCTGCGCTACGGCGACCATTTCGGGCCGCACCGTGACGACGGCATCGTGATCGTCACGATCACGATGCGCTCCGGGCGCACGCCCGACCGGAAACGGGCCCTGTACCGGCGGATCGCCGAACTCGCCCTGGAGTACGCGGGGACCGAGCCGCGGAACATGGTCATCGCCCTGAACGAGAACGAGCCGATCGACTGGTCCTTCAGCGACGGCGTCGCGCATTACCACGACCCCTCCGAGCCGGAGGGGTGAGACCGGGGACGGCCCCGTCTCGATCACGAAGGATCCCGGCGCCGGTCCACGGGATGACGACAGGGTCCTGAACCGGGTCTTCTCCCCCGAAGCGGCACGACCGGCGCGGGACGGGCGCCGCCACGTCGAGAAAGTTCCCATAGGGATGTCGAGAACGGCCCGGCGGCTCCGTCCCCGGGGCCGACGCGGCCACCGTGGCCGCACCGCACAGAGGAGACCCGGAATGACGATCCAGCGGATGGACAACGTCCTCATCGTCGTCGACGACCTCGACGCCGTCGTCTCGTTCTTCGTCGAGCTCGGCATGGAACCGGAGGGCAGGGCGCCGATCGAGGGGCCCTGGGTGGAGAGCGTCATCGGGATCACCGGCGTCCGGCAGGAGGTCGCGATGCTGCGGACCCCGGACGGCCACGGCCGGATCGAGCTGGCGATGTTCCACACGCCCAAGGCGATCAGTCCCGAGCCGAGGGACGCGCCCGCGAACACGCTGGGCATCCGCCGCGTCATGTTCGCCGTCGACGACATCGAGGACGTCGTCGCCCGCCTGCGCGCCCACGGCGCCGAACTCGTCGGCGAGCTGGCGCGGTACGAGGACAGCTACCGGCTCTGCTACGTCCGCGGCCCCGAGGGCATCGTCGTCGGGCTGGCCGAGCAGCTCGGCCGACGGCCGCCGGAGGCCCCCCGGGTCATCCCGTGATCGCGTCCTGGACGGCCCGTACGGCGGCGCGGACCGCGGGGATGCGGCCCGCCTCGCGGTGGTGGACCAGGTGCAGTGCCCGGGGCCGCAGCCCGGGCACCTCGCGGACGGTGACGCCGGGGTCGCGGAACGCCCGGAGCGCGAGCCGGGGGAGCATCCCGATCCCGAGGCCGCGGGCGATCAGCGACTGGGTGACCACGTAGTCGTCGCTGCCGTGCCGGATGTCCGGGGTGAAACCGGCGGCCAGGCAGAGCCGTTCCAGGTGGGCGGTGCACCGCTCGCAACCGGCGATCCACCTGTCGGCGGCCAGGTCCCGCAGGTCCACCGGGCCGGTCCCGGCCTGCGCGTGCCCGTTCGGCAGGACCAGCCGGACCGGGTCCTGTCCCACGGGGAGGCCCAGCAGCCCGGAAGGCGCGGTGAACGGCTGCCCGTCGTGGGCGAAGGTCATGGCCAGGTCCGCCTCGCCGGCGGTGACCAGCTCCAGCGCCTCGGGCGGTTCGGCCTGCAGCAGCCGCACGTCCAGCGCGGGATGACGCGCGGCCAGCAGGCTCATCGCCGCCGGGACGACGGTGGCGGCGGCCGAGGGGAAGGCGGCCAGGCGCACGGTGCCGCCCTCCAGCCGGGCCAGCGCGTTCATCTCGTCGGACGCGGCGTGCAGGCGGGTGGCGAGGGCGTCGGCGTGATCCAGCAGCGCCCGGCCCGCCTCGGTGAGCTGGATGCCCCGGGGGCGCCGCAGCACCAGCGGCAGCCCGGCCTGCCGTTCCAGGTGACGCAGGTGCTGGCTGACGGCCGGCTGGGTCCAGCCCAGCACGCGGGCCGCGCCCGCGATCGACCCCGAGCGGGCGACCTGGCGGAAGACGAGCAGTCGGTGGGCGTCCATGACATAAGTATTTCTTGGGTCAGGACCAACATGTTCACGTCTACCTATGAGGCCGGCCACGCGGGAGGCTGGTGCCATGACACGAACCATCGGCCTCATCGGCGGGATGAGCTGGGAATCCTCCGCCGAGTACTACCGCCTGCTGAACGAGGAGACCCGGCGCCGCCTCGGCGGCCACCACTGTGCCCGGAGCCTGCTGCTGACCGTCGACTTCGCCGAGATCGAGGCCATGCAGCGGGCCGGTGACTGGGCCGCCGCGGGCCGGACGCTCGCGGCGGCGGCCCGGACCCTGGAGGGGGCCGGTGCCGACATGGTGCTGCTGTGCACCAACACCATGCACCAGGTGGCCGACGTCATCGAGGCGGAGATCGGCGTGCCGTTCCTGCACATCGTCGACGCCACGGCGAGCCGGATCGCCTCCGGGGGGATCACCACCGTGGGACTGCTGGCCACCCGCTACACCATGGAGATGGACTTCTACCGCGACCGCATGCGCGCCCACGGCCTGGAGGTGGTCGTCCCCGGCGAGGAGGACCGCGCGCTGGTCCACGACGTCATCTACCGCGAGCTCACCATGAACCGGGTCGAGGACGCCTCCCGCAGGAGCTACCGGCGGATCATCTCCACCCTCGCGGACCGCGGCGCCCAGGCGGTGATCCTCGGCTGCACCGAGATCACGCTGCTCATCGGCCCCGGTGACAGCCCGATCCCGGTCTTCGACTCCACCAGGATCCACGTCGAGCGGGCGGTCGACCTGGCGCTGGCGCCCGGTACGGGCCGTGCGGCGGCGCCCGCGCTCGGGGCGGGCAGGTAGCGCGGCCGGGGCCGCACGCGTCAGGCGCCGGCGGGCGGCGGCGCGAGCTCGGCCGCGACCTCGGCGGCGATGTCGATCGCCCGGCGGGCGAGGGGCGAGCGGGTACGCCCGGCCCGCCAGTGCAGGTAGATCTCCCGGGGCGGCAGGGACGGCCGTAGCTCGTGGACGCTGAGCCCGCCGTCGGACGGCACGCCGGAGCCGCGGACGGCGAGCCAGGGCAGCACCGCCGAGCCCAGGCCGGCGCGCACCATCGACAGCAGGGTGTCGTTGACCGCGGTGCGGAACACGATCCGCGGACGGGCGCCGCCGCGGGCGACCGCCTGCTCCATCCAGGGCTGGGAGCAGGTCAGCGGCCAGGCCACCATCGGCGCGCCGTCGAGCCGCTCCAGCGGGACCGGGCCGCCGGGGAAGGTGCCGGCGCGGGCCACCAGCAGGTACGGGTCGTCGAGCAGCTTGAGGTGCTCGACGTCGTCGTCGACGCGGCCGTCGTAGAACAGCAGGTCGAGGTCGCCGATCCGCGGCTGCTCCGGCTCCTCCTCGGACAGCCTGATGTCGCAGCCGGGGTGCTCGTCGCGCAGCCGGCGGACGACCGACGGCAGGATCACGTTGGACACGCTCTGGAAGGTGCCGATGTCGATCCGGCCGTCCCCGGCCTTGAACCGGTCCACGGCGTCGGCCAGCGCCTCCGCCCTCGCCAGCAGTTCGCGGCCCTGGCCGAGGACCACGGAGCCGAGCGGGGTGAGCCGTACCGGCCTGGGACCGCCCGGCCGGTCGAACACCCGGCCGCCGACGGCCCTCTCCAGCGCGGCGATCTGCTGGCTGATCGTCGACTGGGTGTATCCCAGGCGGGCGGCGGCCCGGCCGAACGTGCCCTTCTCGGCGATGGCGGCCATCGCCGCCAGGTGGCGCAGCTCGATGTCGGTCACGGGCCCCAGCGTAACAACGGACATCGCCGTAGACGATCAAGCCGATCGGAAATCATCGCTTTTCACGATGTATCCGCGGAGCCTAGCGTGCCGGACATGACGACTCACCCATCTCACCGATCTCACCGATCTCATGGCGAGCGGCTCCTCCCGGTCGACGGCGTCGAGCTCTGCGTCGAGACCTTCGGCGACCGTGCCGCCCCGGCGATCGTGCTGGTGGCCGGTGCGGGAGCCTCGATGCTGTGGTGGGACGCCGGCCTGTGCGAACGGATCGCCGCCCGCGGCCGGTTCGTGATCCGGTACGACCATCGGGACACCGGCCGGTCGACCTGCTACCCGCCGCGACGGCCGGGGTACTCGTTCACCGACCTGGCCCTGGACGTGCTCGGCGTCCAGGACGCCCTGGGCGTCGAGCGCGCCCACCTGGTCTGCCAGTCGATGTTCGGCGGGATCGGGCTCGTCCTCGGTGTGGACCATCCCGGCCGGGTCGCGTCGCTGACGTTCGTCTCGAGCTCGACCGGGGCCGGCGGCCTGCCACCGCCGTCGGGCGACCTGGCCGTGCCACCCGAACCGGACCCCTCCGACGCGGCCGCGGTCGTCGAGAGCGTGGTCGCCGTCGCCAGGGCGTACGCCGGTGACTCGCCGTACTTCGACCCGGCCGCGATGCGGTCGCTGGCCGAACGGGACGTGGCGCGCGCCAGGGACTACCGCTCGACCCTGGTCAACCACTACGCCGTCGGGTTCGACGGGCCTGCCAGAGGCGGTTTCGGCGACATCGCGGTGCCGACGCTCGTGGTGCACGGCGACCGCGACCCGGTCCTGCCGCTGCCGCACGGCCGGGCGCTGCGCGACGCGATCCCCGGCGCGGAGCTGCTGGTCCTGGAGGGGGCCGGGCACGACCTGCCCGCCGGGGTGTGGGACGCCTTCGTGCCGGCCCTGGTACGGCACACCGGGAAGGGGCACTCGTGAACCGGCTGCGCTCGGCACTGTGGCTGCCGCTCTTCGACGACCTCGCCGATCCGCGCACGGTGGCGCGTCTCGCCGCCGACGCGGAGGAGGCCGGGTGGGACGGCTGCTTCGTGTGGGACCAGATGTACTGGCGGGGGCCGGCCCGGCCGGTCGCCGACCCGTGGATCACGCTGGCGGCGGTCGCGTCCGCGACCGAGCGGCTGCGGATCGGCCCGATGGTGTCGCCGCTTCCCCGCAGGCGGCCGACCAAGGTCGCGCGGGAGACCGCGACGCTGGACCGGCTCAGCGAGGGCCGCCTCGTCCTCGGTGTCGGCCTCGGCAGCGACGGGTTCGGCGGTGAGCTGTCCAGGACCGGCGAGCAGCTCGACGACCGGCGGCGCGGGCGGATGCTCGACGAGTCCCTGGCGATCCTGGCCGCCGCCTGGTCCGGCGAACCGGTACGCCATCGCGGCGAGCACTACACCGCCGACGACATCACGTTCCTCCCGCGGCCGGTTCAGCGGCCCGGCGTGCCGGTGTGGGCCGCCGGGTTCCCGGGCAACGTCAGGCCGGTCCGCCGGGCCGCCCGGCTCGACGGCTTCTTCCCGGCCAATCTCGACCACCCCGATCGGCTCGCCGAGGTGGTCGGCCTCCTCACCGAGCTGCGTCACGGCGAGATGGGCTCGTACGACGTCGCCGTCGGCCTGCCGGCCGGTGCCGATCCCGGGCCCTACGCGAGGGCCGGCGCGACCTGGTGGCTGCCGGAGTTCGAACCGGGCGTACGGCTCGACACCGTCCGCGGCGTGCTCCGCGACGGCCCGGCGGCGTGAGGACGTCACCGGGGGAGGGGCCGGAACGCGCCCCGGTCCCGGAACCGGACGACTCCCGAAGCGGCGCCGTCCCGATCGGCGCTCATCTCCGTCGGGGTGGAAGCCGCGGTCCGGGCCGGTCACCGGGGTGATGTCGAGAACGCCCCGGCCGCTCCGACCTGTCCCCGGGGGAGCCGCCGGTCCGTACGGCGGCTCCCCGGACACCATGCGATCGAAGGAGCGGCCATGTCACGCAACATCGAGACCGTCACCACCTACCTGGACGGTTTCCGCAGGAACGACCACGAGCAGATCCTGTCCTGCCTGACCGACGACATCGAGTGGACCGTCTTCGGCGCCTTCCACCTGACCGGCAAGGACGCCTACGACAGGGCCATCGACGGCCCGCCCGATCTCGTCGATCCTCCCCACCTGGAGGTCGTGCGCATGGTCGAGCAGGGCGACGTCGTCATGGCCGAGATCAACGGGACGGTGAAGCGGGTCGCGGGCGGCGAGGTGCGCCTGTCCATGGCGGAGGTGTTCGTCATGCGCGACGGCAGGATCGCCGAGCGTCGCGCCTGGGTCGTCGAGCTGAAGGAGAACGACCACCGCTGACGAACGGCCCTTGCCCGTACCCGTACGGCCATGCGTGCCGGTGACCCGCGTGCGCGGGTGAGTGTCGCCGGACCACGGGACCGTGGCCCGGCGACACCCACCCGGTGGCGCGGGTCTCACCCGGACGAGCCATCCGGGTGGACGCCCGCCCCCGGGGTCAGGGGGCGGAGGAGGACGCGACCGGGCCGGCCGCCCAGTGGTCCGGGCCGGTCGGCCATGTCTGCGACGGCGCCTGCCGCCTGAGCGCGCTCTCCTCGCCGGTGCCCACGGCGCAGCGCGTGCCGTGCGGCGGCACCTTCAGCGAGATCAGGTACTCGTCGAAGATGTCCGTCTGGCACTTGTCCTTGCCGTAGATGCGGTGCCCCCAGCCCTCGTACGTGAGCAGCACCGCCTTGGGCCCGAGCTGGCGGGCCGCGTTGGCGGACCATATCCACGGAGTGGCCGGGTCGTGCAGGGAGTTCCCGAGCAGCAGCGGGGCGTCACCCGTGTACCGCAGCGCGTGCGGCGGGTTGGTGGTCGGGTAGTTCATGCAGATCGGCAGGTCGTCGATCGGGTACGGGTGGTACCGCGTGTCGGGCGCGAGGTGGTTGGAGACGCGCATGAGCGCGGCGTACTCCCGGTAGTTCCGCAGCCGCAGGTTGTAGTCCTGGCACAGGACCGCGGTCGGCAGGTGCGCGACGTCGCCCTCCACGGGCTGCCGTCCGGACGGCGGGGGCGTCCACTCCGGCGTCGGCCCGCCGTTCAGCCAGTCGATCACCTCGGCCAGCAGCCGCCAGGCCGGTCCCTCGGTGCCCAGCGCGGCGTTGTAGATGACCTGCAGCTCGGTCAGCGTCTGGCCCGTGCTCGGGTACTTCAGCTCACCGCGCCGCGCCTTCTCCCGCAGGTCCTTCCAGATCGCGCGGATGTCGCGTCCGTGCAGGACACAGCCGGTGTCCTGCTCGCACCAGCCGACGAACTGGTCGAACGCGTCCTCGATGGCGATCGCCTCGGTGGCCAGGAAACCCGCGACCCCGAGGCTGTGGTCCATGTTGCTGTCGAGCCCGAGGGCCCGGACGCGGTGGGGGAACAGCTCCGCGTACATCTGGCCGATCAGCGTGCCGTACGAGATGCCGTAGTAGGTGAGCTTCTCCTCGCCCAGGGCGGCGCGCAGCGCGTCCAGGTCACGGGCGACGTCGGCGGAGTCGACGTGGTCGTACAGCGGGCCGGTACGAGCGCGGCAGTCGGCGTGCAGTTCCTTGGTGAAGGCGTCCCAGGCGTCGAAGTCGGCCTGGCTCCTCATGACGGTGTGCGGCATCCGGTTGTACACCGACGCCGAGCAGATCACCGGGTTGCTGCGCCCCACGCCCCGGGGGTCGAACCCGACGATGTCGAACCGCCGCTGCAGTTCCTCGGTGTAGGACCCGGGGGCGCCGTACACGGCCTCCACCCCCGACCCGCCCGGACCACCGGGGTTGATCACCAGCGAGCCGATCCGCGCGGCCGGGTCCGTGGCCTTGCGCCGCGCGACGGCGATGTCGACCTTCGCCCCGCCCGGCTTCGCCCAGTCGACGGGCACGCTCAGCGTGCCGCACTCGGCGGCGGGCTCCTCCTCACAGGGCGTCCAGGCGATGGTCTGCGGTGCCACGACCTCGGTGTCCGCGCCGGCCGTCGAGATCGGCAAAACCGTCGACATCGCCAGCAAGGCGGTGAACCATAAGGCTCTTTTTCGCACAATGCTCCAGTCTCTTGACGATCCTCCGTAAGAGCGTGTGACTGTAGCCGATTGCCACATATACGAAAGCGGAAATAACCGAGAATGGCGGTATTTGCTCTATATGCAGGTATAGGTGCTTGCCCGTCCGCATTGTTCGGGTGACCCCGTGAGGGAGGGCGACGTGGCCCTCGTCCCGCCGCGACCAGGGACAGAGACGGGGGGCGGGGGCGGGGACGGGGGCGGGGACGCGGCGGCGCGTCCCGGGAGCGGAACCGATCAGGGGTCCGAGACGGTCGCGACCGGCCGCGTCCAGGCCGAGCGCTTCGGGCGCCTCGACGTCGTCGTCAACAACGCCGGTTACGGCTTTCCGGGCGCGGTCGAGGAGACCACCGACGCCGAGGCCCGGCAGATGTCCGACGTCCAGATCTTCGGACTTTGGAACGTGCTGCGGGCGGTGCTGCCCGTCCTGCGGACGCAGAGGAGCGGCCACATCCTGAACATCTCCTCAATGCTCGGCCTGGTCGCCGTTCCGGGCTGCGGCCTGTACCGCGCGGGCAAGTTCGCGCCGGAGGGCCTGAGCGAGGCGCTCACCGGCGAGGTCGCGCCGTTCGGCGTCAGGGTCACCGTCGTGGAGGACGGATACTTCCGCACCGGCTTCCTGACGGGCGACTCGCCGGCACCGCCGGTCTCGACGACGGAGGGCTACGAGTCCGTCCGCGAGATGACCAGGGGCCACCTGGAGTTGCGGGGGAGTCGGCTCGGCGACCCCGTGAGGGGCGCCGCCGTGATCATCTCCCTCGCCGCCTCGAAGGACGCGCCGCTTCGCCGGCTCCCGGGATCGGACGCCCGCGCCTACGCCTAGGGCGGACTCGAAGCCCTCAGGGCCGACCTCGAGGCCGACCGCGAGCCGGCCCACGGCACGGACTTCCCCAGGCCGTAGCCCGACCCGCGATCATCCGCCTTTTTGCCGATCCGGCAACAAGGTTTGCCGTACCGCGACAGGGGGCGCAGTATCTCCACCGGATGGAGGTACGTCTCATGAGAGAACAGGAAACGCAGGTCAGGACCGCCGGGAGCGGGCGGCGGGACTACGACGTGGTGGTGGTGGGCGGCGGGGCCGCCGGGCTGAGCGGGGCGCTCGCCCTGAGCCGGGCCCGGCGCTCGGTGCTGGTGATCGACGCCGGTGCCCCGCGCAACGCCCCGGCCGCGCACGCGCACAACTACCTGACGCGCGACGGGACATCGCCCCTGGAGCTGCTGGCCGCGGGCCGCGAGGAGGTGACCGGCTACGGCGGTCGGATCACGCGGGGCGAGGTCGTCACGGCCGAGCGCCTGGAGAGCGGGGACTTCCGCGTCACCCTCGGGGACGGGTCCGCGGTCACGGCGCGCCGGTTGCTGGTGACCACCGGCCTGGTCGACGAGCTGCCGCAGGTGACGGGGCTGGCCGAGCGGTGGGGACGGGAGGTGCTGCACTGCCCGTACTGCCACGGCTGGGAGGTCCGTGACCGGCCGATCGCCGTCCTGGGCACCGGGCCGTTCGCGGTGCACCAGGCCCTGATGTGGCGGCAGTGGAGCTCGCAGGTGACGCTGTTGCTGCACACCGCGCCCGAGCCGGGCCCCGAGGAGAGCGAGCAGCTGGCCGCCCGCGACATCGCCGTGGTGCGGGGGAAGGCCGAGGCACTGGAGGTGACCGGCGGCCGGCTCACCGGGGTGACCATGGCCGACGGGCGGACGATGATCCCCTGCGTGGCCGTGGTGGTCGCGCCGTACTTCACCGCCCGCGCGGGTGTCCTGACGAGCCTGGGGCTGGAGGCCACCGCCCAGGAGATGGGCGGGCACGTGATCGGCACCTACATCGCCTCCGACCCGGCCGGGGCGACCGCGGTGCCGGGGGTGTGGGTGGCCGGCAACGTCGCCCTGCTGAACGAGACGGTGATCGGGGCCGCCGCCGCGGGCCTGCGCGCCGGCGTGGCGATCAACACCGACCTGATCGCCGAGGACACCCGGCTGGCCGTCGCCGCCCGCAGGGGCGACCGATGACCCCGTCCGGTACGGGACCACGAGAAGGGAACGACCGATGACCCACGATACGCACGACACGCACGGCACTCCCGGCACCGCCTCCGAGGAGGAGTTCTGGGACGGCCGCTACGGCGAGAACGAGCGGCTCTGGAGCGGCGATCCGAACGCGGCCCTGGTCCGGGAGGTCTCCGGCCTGGAGCCGGGCAGCGCCCTGGACCTGGGCTGCGGCGAGGGGGGTGACGCGATCTGGCTGGCCCGGCAGGGCTGGCGTGTCACCGCCGTCGACATCTCCGGGGTCGCCCTGGAGCGCGCGGCCCGGCACGCGGCCGCCACCGCCGGGGACGTCGCCGATCGCATCGACTGGCGACGGCACGACCTGGCGGTGTCCTTCCCCGAGGGGACCTTCGACCTCGTCTCCGCGCAGTTCCTGCACTCTCCCGGGGACATGCCCAGGGAGAGGATCCTGCGGGCCGCGGCCTCGGCGGTCGCGCCGGGCGGGGTGCTTCTGATCGTCGGGCACGCCGGGCCCCCGCCGTGGGAGGAGGAGTCCGACGCGCACCGGTCGCTTCCCACCCCGCAACAGGTGCTCGACTCCCTCGAACTGCCCGGCGGCGAGTGGGAGGTGCTGGTCAGCGAGGAGCACCCGCGCACCCAGGTCGGCCCCGACGGGCGGCCGCACGTCCGTACGGACAACACCCTCAAGCTCCGGCGGCTGACCGGCTGAGCCAGCCGCACCGGCGTCCCTTCCGGTCCGCGACGGCCGCCCGGGGGAGGGGCATCCCGGGGAGGGTCGAGACGTTCCTGCCGATGCCCGAGGCCGCCCGCCTGGCCGACGCCGCCCGCGCCTACGTGACCGCGGCCCGCGAGCTCGGCGTCGACGTGGACGCGGCCCTGTCCACCGTCCGGCACCACCTCACCGACCCCGCCGGATGACCCGGGCCATGCCCGCGCCGAGCCCGCACCGAGCCGTCAGGCACCGACGGCGTAGAGGGCCTCGCGCAGGCTGGGAAGGGGCTCGCGGTCGGCGCGCCACACCGGCCGCAGGTGCGGGACCGGGACGAGGTGCCGGCGCCGTCCTCGGCGGCGTGCGTCAGGGCGGAGTGGCGCAGCTGATGCAGGGGCCACGGCCTGTCCGGCAGACCGGCTGTGGCGTTGTCGAACAACTCGGCGGCTCGGCGGCTCGGCGGCTCGGCGGTAGGACAGCCGGGCCCCGCTGGAGAGCAGGTCGAGATCGCAGGTGGCACCTCGACGCGGGCACGGTGGTCGGCGAGGAACACCGGCCCGGTACGGCGCCCGTCCAGCAGGCGCGGCAGCCGGGCGGTGACGGTGCGCCGGACGATGATGTCGATCGCGTCGTCCTTGCGCCGTACCTCGGCGCGCCGGTTAAGCAGGGCGAGTTCCTCGGCGTCCAGGACGAGGGCTTCTCGTGTCCGGACGGCGGACTCGTACGGGAGCCGGAACAGCGTTTTCTCGCGCAGTTGCAGGCCGGGGTCGGGTGATGCGGCCGTGGCGGCCGACACCACGCAGCAACGTCCCGGAGACGATGAGGTCGAATCGGCGCGGCAGGACGACAATGGACACCCAGGCGTATCACTTGAAACGTCCGAATTCGATTCAGCTCGAATCATTAGGACGCGACACAGAAGCGGTGTTCGCTGTGGACACCGCTTTTACGCCGCCCTGCCGGTCGGTGGCGAGATGATCGTCTGACGTGAGGGAATCGCATGTTCGCTGTCAAGCCCGTCTTGGGCGCCCTGCTCCTAGTCGGCGGGATCCCGGCTGGAGCGCTCGGCCCGGTCACCACTGCGCCTACCGGGGACTCCGAAACCGGGATCATCGCAACGTACAAGGGTAAGAAGATCGACCTCAGCAAGGGATGGCAAGGGGCCCAGGCGTGCACCGAGTTCGCCATCGGCGACGTTCGCTGCTACGACACCGCCATCGAAGCGGATCTGGCCACCCAGCCCGCGGGCGCGGTGGGCACCCTGGGCAGACCCGACTGTCCCAGCGGGTGGGTGTGCCTGTGGCAGGACGAGAACTTCACCGGCAGGCGACTGAAGTGGTCGGCGGCAGGTACCAAGGAGCTGAAGGACTGGGATTTCCGCGACAAGACAACCAGCGTGTTTGTGAACCGGATTCAGAACGGCATGAAAGCCACCAACTTCCGGGCCCTCCTGGACGAGCACTCCTTCTACTGCGCGGGTTGCTCCTACAGCAACCTCACCGGCTCTGGATGGAACGACAAGATAGACAGGATAAAGATTTAGAGAATGTCCGAGGGTTCCTCAGATCGCTCAGCGACCCGTCGTGAAGTACGGGAGGCCGCCCAGCCGTAGGAGCTGTTCGAGGTTCGGATCATGTGGGTGAGGTGAGGAGCTTCAGCCACATGATCGAGCCTCGAAGGTAGAGTCCGGCCTCGTAGCTTTCCGGGGTTTTGTCGTAGCGGGTGGCCAGGCCACGCCAGGTCTTGATCTTCTGGAAACAGCGTTCGACGGTGTTGCGCTGCCGGTAGCGCTCCGGATCGACGCCGACGGGTCGCCCGCCCGCTGAACCTTTCTTCTTGCGGTTGGCCTGCTGGTCGGTCTTCTCCGAGATGACCGCGGTGATCTTGCGGCGGCGCAAGTAGGAGCGGTTGGCCTTGGAGGAGTAGGCCTTGTCCGCGGCCACCGCGGCAGGGCGGGTCCGAGGCCGGCCGCGGTGGCCGGGGACGCGGATCTTGTCCAAGGCGGTGATGAACTGCGGGCAGTCGCCGGCTTGGCCGGGGGTGAGCACGAAAGCCAGCGGCAGTCCGGCGGCATCGGCCGCGGCATGGACCTTGCTGCTCAGCCCGCCCCGGGATCGGCCGAGCCCGGCAGCCTTCGCCCGAGCCTTTCGGCGTCGCCGCGTGGCGGCACGATCCGGCGCGAGCGACGGGTCCGCGCTGTCTGTGTTGTCCGCGCTGGGTGTGACCTGCGGCGCATCACCCGCAGCACTGGCGGCTGCTCGGGCAGCGGAGCCCCCTTTTCCTCGGTCAGCGCCTGCTCCAGCGCATCCAGGGTCTCCCCGGCCACCGCCAGCCCGGCCGACTCCTGATGCGCCCGCACGATTGTTGAGTCCACGCTGACCAGCTCCAGCCCGACCTGCCCGCGCAAGGCGGCCTCGGCGATCAGCGCGTCCATCAGATCCTGAAACACCCCGGCCTTGGCCCAGCCGTTGAACCGGGAGTAGAGCGTGGACCACGGCCCATATCGTTCCGGCACGTCACGCCAGCCCGATCCGGTGCGAAACCGCCACAAGATCCCGTTGAACTGATCACGCACCCGGCGAGGAAGCGGCCCGGTAGCCGCCACCGGCAGATACGGCTCGATCAACGCCCACTCGGCATCCGTCACATCAAAGCGCGCCACGTCCGAGTTCTACCAGCCACAACCAGCCCGCCACTGGGCCTCACATAGATCCGAACCTCAAACAGCTCCTAGTACTACAACAGCACATTGTGATGGGTTAGCCTGTTCGTATGTCGAGTGCGGTGACCGCTGAGGACCTTCAGGCGTGGATGACCGGCTT
>NZ_JBVJIA010000063.1:0-14309 GCF_055586505.1 Streptosporangium sp. NPDC050148
CCACCCGGTATGAAAAGACCGCCGAGTCCTACCAGGCCGCAGTCACCCTCGCGTCACTGCTGATGTGGCTATGAAACTTTGACGACACGCCCTAGTGCGCGGTGGGACGGTAGAGCACCGAGAAGCGACGTCCGGCGTCTGTCGACTCCATGACGGTTCCATCCTGCAGGGCCGCCAGAAGGCGCCGCCGGTCGACGGCGACGAAGGCGGCGGCCTGGCCCGGCAGCAGGCCCGTGGCCTGCCAGGTCGTGCCGGCGTCCGTGCTGGTGTGCACCTGGCCGTCGACCCCGGTCCCGGCGAGTTCGTCCTTGCCCACGGCGTCCACATGAGACATCAGCGGGGCGGCGGCGATGGCGGTGAAGGTCAGGGCGTTGTCATCGCTGGCCTGCAGCCCGTCCGGTGTGGTCGCGTACACGCGCTGCGGTGTGCGGGGGTGAGCGGCCAGGTCGATCACCTGCGCCTCGGCTCCCGGCACCCAGCTCCTGCCGTGATCGTCGCTGCGCTGCAGCCGGCTCGTCTGGCTGTCGTAGGCGTAAAGGAGCGATCCCGCCGGTTGGATCGCGTGGAAGTCGGCGCTGCCCGCCTGCGACACCGTGACCCAGGTGGCACCGGCGTCGGTGGTGCGGATCAGGCCCAGGTGCGCAAGAGCCCCGGCCGAGGCCTCGGCCGGGCCGGGGTGTCCGCTGGACAGGAAGGTTTTGGGCCCGATGACGGCAAAACCCATGTGGTCGCGGACGCGATCGGCCACCCGCCGGGCCGTGCCGGCCGATCGGATCTGGAACAGGCCGTGGTGTCCGGCGACATAGACGGTGCCGTCCGCCGGATCAACACCGAGGCCGTGGACGTGCCCGATTTCAGGACCGGCCGCCTGGTCGGCGTCCGGCGGGGATGGTCCGGCGCACGCCGCGGTGGCCACGGCCAAAAGCGACAGGAGCGCCACGGCGCGGCCTGCGCGCGGGCCAGGACGCCGGTCGGGAAAGCCCATGACGCCACCCTACCCTCATCTACTATTCATCGTCGTAGATGGGGTTAGAACAGCGCGATGCCATGGCAGTGGTGGGCCAGGAACGAGCTCACCGCGGGGATCGCGGCCACGGCCGCGGGGGCGGTGAGCAGGAAGGCGACCGCGGCCAGGCCGGCGAGGCGTTCGCGGGTCCTGAGCGGGGCCGCCGGGCTGAGCATGCGCCGGACACGGGTCAAGGCGGTCTGGCCGCCGGCGCCCAGCGTGAACGCCGGAGCCCGCCCGGTGGCCAGGCGGACCAGCGCGGCGGCGATGTGGATGCGCGGGTGGCGGCGGGCCGCGACGTCGTCGGCCAGCAGCTCGACCAGCCGGGCGATCTCCCTTTTGGCCCCGCCGAACAGCGGCAGGCGGGGAAAGGCCCGGTAGAAGGCCTCGGCGGCGGCCAGGATGAGGTGATGGCGTCCGCGCAGGTGGGCCCGCTCGTGGGCGAGGACGGCGGCGACCTGCTCGGGAGCCAGCGACCGCAAGGCCGCGGTGGTGATCACGGCCTTGCCCGCGCGGCCGGGCAGGCAGTAGGCGGCGGCCTCGTCGTGGTCGAGCACGACCGCGTCCAGCGCGCCGTCGTGGCGGCCGAGCAGGGTGAGCATCTCGGCGTGGCGCCGTCGTTCCCGTCGCGCCCTGACCCCGATGGCCGTTGCGCAGTAGGTGATCCTGACTGCGATCAGGGCGGCGCCGGTCACGGCGGCGCGGGCGAGCGGGGAGGTGGGAAGGGCGCCCCCGGAGAGCATGTCCGAGCACACCTGGAAGAACTCGGCCAGGCCGTGGCCGATCACGGTGGCCGGGATCGCGACGGCGAGCGCGGCCAAGACCGCAGAAGCGATCACGGAGGCGCAGGCGGCCAGCCACAGGCTGATCGCCAGACGGGGCGCGCGCTCGGCCCACTCTCCCCTGCGCAGCAGGCGAGGCAGCACGATGGTCGCGCCCGCGACGTATGCGGCCAAGACGGCGGCGGTCGTCATGCGTGGCGCCCCGGCGGATACACCTTCAAAGCGGCCTCCAGCGCGACCGACTCCTCAGGGGTCAGCCGCTCCAAGAAGTGCACCAGCGTGGCCGCCTGGTTACCGCTGGAGGCCAAGGTGGTGCGCATCAGCTCGGCGGTGTAGGCCTCCTTGCTGGCCACCGGCTCATACAGATATGCCCGCCCGAGCGGCTTCCTGCGCAGCAGGCCCTTCTTGTGCAGCTTGTCCATCACCGTCATGACGGTGGTGTAGGCGATGTCCCGCTCACGGCGAAGGTCTTCGAGCACGTCCCTGACCGACGCCGGGCGGTGATAGGACCATAGGCGCTCCATGACCGCAGACTCCAGGTCCCCCAGACCACGCATCAGGCGAGACTCCCCTCTACCGGCGAATCACTTGATGCTACCGGCCGTCGTAGATGCCCGGCCATGCGCCGCTTCGGCCGTCGGTCGGCCGGCCGACGGGGTGGCGATCCGGGCGGGTGCTGGGCGCGGGACCGTCCGGCGAAAGAAGCAGTGGTTGTATACCCCCTACCGGTATATGGTGGAGGGAGTTACCCAGACGGTGCGCGAGCAGGGAGGCTTGTGATGGCCGAATCGATGAAATCCGAAAGCCACGCCGGACACCAGGAACCCCACGGGCACGACCGGCAAGAAGGCCATGACCACCACGACCACACCGGTCACGCGGGAAAGACCACCTGGGCAGTGGCCGCGTCGGCGACCCTGCACTGCCTGACCGGGTGCGCCATCGGCGAGGTGCTCGGCATGGTGATCGGCACGGCCCTGGGGTGGGCGAACGTGCCCACCATCATCTTGGCCGTCGTCCTGGCCTTCTTCTTCGGCTACGCGCTCACCCTGGTCGGGCTGCGCAAGGCGGGCGTCGGCTGGCGCAAGGCCGTGCGGCTGGCACTGGCGGCCGACACCCTGTCCATCCTCGTCATGGAGATCGTCGACAACGGGGTGATGATCGCGGTTCCCGGTGCCATGGAGGCGGGCCTGGCCTCCGGGCTGTTCTGGGGCGCTTTGGCCTTCGCCCTGCTGGTCGCCTTCCTGGTGACCACGCCCATCAACAAGTGGATCATCGGCCGGGGCAAAGGACATGCCGTCGTCCACGCCTACCACCACTGACGAACACCGACCGCCTCCCCTCCCCCGGCCCAAGGGCGAGGGAAAGCAGGGGAACGACAGAACACGGCCACCGCTCGGCGGCCCCGGCCAAACATCACGCCGGCGCGCCCCTGTCCCTCACCTGAGCGCGCCGGGCGAGGGGGGCGAAGGGGGCGCCGCGGCGGGAGATTACCGCGACGATCGAGCGTGGCGGTGACGGGGCGCCGGCCACCGCACCCGGCCGCGCCCCGAGGACTTGCGTGATCACTGCCTGCGGCGCCGGCAGGGGCAAACTGTCGCAGAGATCTGCTTTGCTGTAGCAGGTGACGACGGTGAACTGGGAGCGCGAGCCCGGTGAGAAGGTCGAGGAGTTCGTCGCGGCGATGCTGCTCCTTGAGCACTCCCACGGCAATCGGATCACCCCCTCACGCGGTGATCCCGGTGTCGACATCCGCGTGTGGAACCCGGACGGCTATGACATCTACCAGGTCAAGCGCTACGCCAGGACACTTGATGCCAAACAGGCCGCCTCGGTGGAGGAGTCCTGGAAGACCTTCGTCGCCGAGACGTTGCCGGTTTTGCCGGTCCGCTCATGGACGCTGGTGATGCCATGGGACCCCACCAATGAACGCCTGGACTGGCTGGAGCGGCTGACCGCCGCCAGCGGCATCCGCATCGGCTGGATGGGGCGCGCTCAACTGGACGGCATGGCAGCCGCGCGGCCGTCGTTGGTGGAGTACTACTTCGGAGACGGCGGCCAGCGCCTGCATCGCCTCATGGCCGACGCCCTGCAGGGCGGCCGGGACGTGCCACGCGGGGCGGCCGCAGCCGACCTGCTCGATGCCGTGGTGAGCCGATATGCGGCGCTCACGGCCGCCTTGAACGAGGTCGATCCGTTCTACCGCTATGAATTCGCCACCCGGATCGGGAGCATTCCCGATCTGCCGCACGACATCGACCGTGATGCCGATCAGGCGGCTTTCGTCCGTTATCGCCAACTCACCGATGAGTGGTACCTGATGATGCGCCTGGTGCCGTTGTCGGTGGAGTCGGCGACCTTGCGGCCGATCGTCGTCACCTCCTTCGACGTCCAGGTCCCCGTCGGCTCGCCGGAGCAACGCGCCGTAGAGGAGTTCGTCCGCTACGGCGCCCCGTTCCAGGCCCTATCCGGCACGATCACCAACGTGACCGGACCTGCCGGCCTGCCCGCCGCCTCCGGTCCCGGCCTGATCAGTTTCATGGTCGCCGGCGCCCCCGACAGCGACCGGCCCGACCTGGAGGTGAGACTCATCGGCGCCGACGGCTCGGTGCTGCACACCCTCGACCTGGTCGACGTGCGCGTCTCGCACGGCATCGAAGGCCCCGGGCTGTGGATCTTCGGCCGGGACCGGAGCGCTGTCGTGGAGTTTCACTTCCTGCTCAACGGAGCCGATCACGACGCGTTGCGCCTGAACGTGGCCCCGTTGACCGGCAAGACCCCCGCCGCCGTAATGCCGGCCGTCCAGATGCTGGCCGCGTTCGCCGCCGGAGCCGACCTGGTCTTGGCCGTCCGCGGCGGCAAGCCCTTCGCACCGCGGTGGCACACGCAGGAGGTGGCCATGACGGCCCATGCCCGTTTGCAGGTCTCGCTGCTGCAGGCACTGCTGAAGATCCAGGCCCACACCTACCACCGCGTCGTGATCCCTGACCTTGAGGCCAGTTCAGCGGCTCAGATCACACACATCCTGCAGCTGGGCCGCCTGCTGGCAGGCGAGCAGATCGAGACCACCTGGACAAAGGTGACGATGACCAAGCAGTCCTCCAGCCACGACGACCTGCCCCCCGCCGACGGCGAGTTCACCCTCATCGCCATGGCGCCGTTGAGCCTTCACCTGGCCGGCCGCCGCATCCCGCTGGACATGCACCAACGCATCCGGTATCAGAGCGCTCGCCTTGCCGACCCCCCGCAGCCGACCTCGACCGACGTCGGCGCCAGCATCCACCTGGTCCCCGGATCCAGTACCAAGGCCATCATCACCGCCGTCGCCGACCCAGACGAGCAACGCCACTTCTCCCTGTAGATCATCGCCCTGATCGCGGTCAGTTCGCGAAACCCGGGCTCGACAACGGTCTAGGCGTTGATATGAGCCCTTCTTGCTGGGAGGGACTGGGGAGCCATGACAGCGTCCGCGTCGTTTCGCAGGAACATCGCGCCGCGGGAACGATGACTCCTGGTTGGCGGCGATGGCGCCTCACCAGACATGGGCGCGAACGGCACATCGGTGTGGACGGCCCCTGCGCCTGTCCTCGCCGACTTGGCCGCGAGCTGACGGTGAGGCCGCTCGCACCCGCCGCGAAGACCTCTTTCCCGTCGCCTGCCGCGGCGGGTCGCCCTCCCAAGCTGTCGCGCTCTTCAGGCCGAGGGGCGCAAGCCCCGAACGTAGTAGAGCATGACCGGCAGGTCACCCTCGTCGACGACGTGGAACCCGGCCTCAGGGATCAGGTCGGCGAGCAGGGCTTGTCGGCTGTGCCGCATCGCCGGCCCCGACACCGTGCCGACAAGGTGGGCGAGCAGACGGTTGGCGGGCGGGCCGAACTCGGCGATCAGCAACCGTCCGCCCGGCCGCAGCACCCGGAACATCTGCGTGAAGGCGGCACCGCGCTCGGCGGCCGGTATGTGGTGGATGGCCAGGCTGGAGACCACCACGTCGAACGAGGCGTCGGGAAGGTCGAGGTCTTGCCCCTTGCCCTCGACGTAGGAGCAGTTTGCCAGGGCGCGTCGGCGGGCGTGATCGATCATGGGTGGTGAGGGATCGACGCCGGTCACATGACCTGTCGGGCCGACGAGCGGGGCCAGGATCTGGGTCAGGTAACCGGTGCCGCAGCCGACATCGAGCACCCGATCGCCCGGCCGTGCTCCAGACAGTGCCGCCAGGCGGGTGAAGATCTCTCGCCGTCGCCCGAGCAGGCCGATGTTCGCCGCGACGTCGTAGGCGCGCGGACGATCGATCGTCCCGCCCTCGTCGGCACGCTCGGCGTGATGGTGAAGCAACCTGCCTAGTCCCATTACCCCTCTCCTTCCGAACAGTTTGTTCAGTAATGAATGATCTGTTTGTTAGTATGGCGAGGTCAACACCCACATCTGTCCCGCTGTGCCGTACTGAACAGGAGCGGCGAAATGCCCGAAAAGACCGACAGGCGGGTGCGGCGCACCCGGCAGGCGATCCAGCGCGCGCTGATGGAGCTGATCGTGGAGAAGGGGTATGAGCCGGTGACCGTCACCGACCTCATCAACCGCGCCGATGTCGGACGTTCGACCTTCTACGCCCACTTCGCCGACAAGCAGGCCGTGTTGTTCGCCAACCTGGACGAGATCGCCTTCCTGCGTCCGGTTTCCAGCACCGACGGCCCGCTGTTCGGCTTCAGCCTGGCGATGTTCGAGCACGTGCACCAGCAGCGCAAACTGGTGCGGGCACTGCTCGGACGGCGCGGTGGCCCGATGGTGATAGCCCACGGCGAGCACCTGCTGCAGGCGGTCATCCGCGATGAACTGCTCGCCCGGAAAGGGCGCGCCTGCGTCTCGCTCGATCTGATGGTCGCCTGCGTCGCGGGGGCGTTCATGGCTCTGGTGCGCACGTGGGTGGACGAGGAGTTCAACGCCACACCGGCCGAACTGAACGCGGCCTTTCACGCGACGGTCGCACCCGGGGTAGAGGCGATGCTGGCCCGAATGTAGAGCCGGCCCGAAAAGTCATCACCTCGTGCCGGGTGGCGTCATGACAACCACCGCGGGTGCGAGCGCAACCGCCCCCGCTCACCGTCGACTCCTCAGGTGGCCGCCGTTTGCTGAACGGTCGCTGGACGGTGACGGTGGTGAGCACCATGGTCGACCTGCTGATCGCGGCGAAGACGGCCAGGCGGGAGCGGTGTCCAGGGACCGGGACGGTCAAAACCGCAGTGTCCGCTACCGGTTGGGGTTCTGGCGCAGGTGAAAGCTGGGCCGACACGCCGTGGAACACCACGTGGTCCCCGGCGTTGCGCCACGGCGCGGCCGCGCCGCTGAACCGCACGCCGCACTCGCCTACCCCATGGTGCTTGAGCACATCGGCGGCGGTGCGGGTGTCGTCGAATGGGCAGCCGACCACCTGATCCTCGGCGCCGTCGCGGCGATGGCCCACGTGCACGCTCATGGCGCCGGCCGACCCGCCGCTGCCATGGCCGCTTGCGCCCAGCGCGGCCCTTGCCTGGCTTCTGCGGCGCCGCTGCGACCGTTTGAGCACCACGATCGGGCCGTCGGGACTTGGGCGAAGTGCCGTCGTCGGCGAGGGCGAGCACGCGCTTCAACGCCGCCTGCTTCCTGCGATCGATGCAGATGTGCAGCAACAGTGATCTCCGCACGGGCGAAGGGCAGGCCGTGCTGTGGCTGCGCATCGATGCGATGTCGGGCGCTTCACGATGTGATCCGACGCCGAGCGGCGAGAGCACACGGGATTTACCTCGGCTGCCAGCGGCCGATCTTCTTGGCGACGAGGGTGGCACCGATGCGCTCATAGAAGCGCTGGGCGGCCACGTTGGACGCGGCCACCTCCCAGCGGATGACTTTGCCGTCGGCGGCCTCGGCGATGGCCCGCATGAGGCGCTCGCCCACGCCGTTGCCGCGTTCGGCGCCGCTGACGTACAGGTCGTCCAGGTGGAGGTAGTCCTGACCGGACCAAAAACTGACACGCTGCAACCAGGAGACATACCCGATGGCCTGCCCGTCGCGCTCGGCGATCAGGTAGCCGACCTGCGGGTGAGCCAGCAGCCGCTTGAGGTCCTCGACGCTCACCGTGACGCCCCAGGCCTGGTCTTGATGCTCGGCCAGGGCCTGGATGAGGGCGTGCACGGTGGCGGCGTCATCGGGGACGGCGCGACGAATGGTGATCACAGGAGGTCCTTCCAGGCAGGAGTTTCCACGCGGGGTACGGAGGGGTTCCGGTCGGCTGCGGTCGGCGGGGGCGGGCCGACCCGCAGGCGCGGTGACCGGTCAGGGCTCGAGGGTGTCAACGGCCAGCAGAGAAAACCGTACCCCGGCTTGGTATGAGAAGGGCATAGGGGTCCGGCGGGAACCGGAGCGTCCCAAGAGGGCCTCAGCCGTGTTCGGCGTGCTGGCCGTGGTCGGTGACCTGAGCGTCGAACCAGGCGTGCAGCGCCTTCACCAGGGACGGGTCAGCGGTGGTGTAGGTGATCGTGGCTCCGGCCGGCAGTGGGGCGTAGCGGATGGTGATGCGGTCGTGGCCTTGTTCGAGGTCGCGCAGGCCCGGCATCTGGGTGCCGTGGATGGAGGCCGGGTCGCCGTAGTCGCCCTTGCTGAAGCCGGTCGCCTCTTTGGTCAGGTGCTCGCGGATCAGGGCGACCTGCTCGGCGTCGGCCGGGTCATCGGAGGTGACCGTCTGCACGCCGCCGGTGGCGGACGCGGTGAAGCGGTGGGTGGTGCGTTCCAGGTCGAACGGCATCACCTGCCGGCTTTTGGCCGCGATCTCGCCGTGGCGGGCGGCTAGCGCCTGCTGCTGGTTGCGGTCGATGAGCACGTACGCCGTCGCGGCGATGGCGATGAGCGCGAGCGCGGCGATGAGCGCCTGGATGCGCCGGTCCTTAAGGGTCATCGATGGCCTCCGTGAGGATGGTCAGGGCGCGCAGCACGTCGGCGCGCTCGCCCTGGGGGATGCGGTCCAAGGCGGCGGAGAATCGCTGGGATCTGGCCTCGGCCAGCCGGGCCGCGGCGCTCACCCCGTGCGGGGTGAGCCGGACCAGCACGCCGCGCCCGTCGTCGGGTGCGGGGGTGCGCTCGGCCCAGCCGCGGTTGATGAGCTGGGTGACCAGCCTGCTGGTGGTGCTCTTCTCCAGGCGAAGACGGTGGGCCAGCTCGCTCTGGCGCAGCGCGCCGTCCCTGGCCAGCTCGCCCAGCGCGTGCGCCTCCGAGACCGGGATGGGCTGCCCGCAGGGCGTCTGGTCGGGCTGGTGCAGGCCGAAGGCCCGCACGAAGCGGACCATGGCGTCCTGGAGTTCGCGTTCATCCGCCATGGTTCGACCATACAACCAGATGGTTGTCTTGAACAACCAGATAGTTATTCAAGGAAGGTTCGTCGTCCGATGTCGCGGTGATCGGCGCGCTCCGACAGCGCATGCGTCTTCGATGCCTGGATGGTGAGCCGAGAAGCGGGTGGCAGCCCTTCCGGGGAGGCCTATCGTGGACCGCTGGTTCCGGTGACCATTCTTGAGGGGTGCCGGGTACGGTGGTGCCGCCAGCGACTCAGCGCAGTGTCTTGGGCGTATCGAATCTTCACGGTGACGCCCCCGGGGTTGCCGTACAACGGTGCGGCCATGCCCGGTGCGCTGGTGCCCCAGCTGGTGCTCGCCCTCCTGCCCGGTCTCGTGATCGACGCGCTGTCGGGGTGCTCCTGGTCATCGCCGATCGGGTCGCCGGCTCTTGTCGCACAACAGGCCCTTGCCAGCGGAGGTGGCGTTCTCCTTGATCAGGCTGTCGTTGATCTCACCTTTCGCGTTCTCCTGCGGCCAGGTGGCCACGGATGAAGATGGATGAAGACGGTGCGCACGAGGCGCCTGCGGTTCCTTCATGCCCGATAGGCGAGGGCGTGGGGGCGGCGGGGGCGGAGAAGCTCAGCGCGCCGCTGATCCCGATCATCACCCATCTGGAGAACTAGCTCTCATTCCTGCCGAACGTGAGCGCCCCGAACCGCTGATCGGGACCTGTCGGCGAAACAGAAGGCGTGGCGGACAGGTTTTAGCCGTTTATCACTCCATGTGTCATCGAATTCAGGAAACAAGAGGCCGACGTACGGCGGGCGCCCCCTGATGCCGGCCGGCCGTGTCGAAAACTCGCTGGTTCTTTTACGGGCGTTCTTTTCGAAAAGGACGCCTCGGTCACGCCGCAGGACCAGTATGGTCGGCGCTAGAAAAGCGCTTCCGGTTTTGATGCGCTCCGCGCAGCGAGCTTTATTATTTTGTCACCGCTCAGCTGTCCTCGCTCTGGATGGCGTTCGACGACTCCAGCCGACAGCAGCTGCCGAACGACCGGCGGCACATGTGAGGGGCGATAGACCGTCTCCAGCAGCGCCATTTCTCTTAATTGCTCAAGTGTCCTCTCCCCTTTGCCCAGTTCGGCGAGGATGGCTTGCTGCAATGGGCGTGTTTCCGGATTGAGGGTGAAGTCGAGGGTGGTCTGGTCCGGGTCGCGAGGGTCGCGGTACCTGATGCCTCGCACCGGGTCGACCTTCCACACCGCCTCCTTCATCTTCTCCAAACCCTTGTGGCTGGTGGTGCCGTAGACCAGATGGAGGTCACGACCTCCTTCGTCGAGCATCTCGAAGGACAGCACGAAGGGGAAGCCCGCCTCTTTCAGGGAGTCTCGGTATGTGCTCACGAGGAAGGTCTTCTTCTGCCAGGAAGGGAGCTTTCTGACCTCGCGCCACCGGGTTCCACCGAAGGCCTTATCGCCGGCGGCCTGATGGGCTTCTGCTTTCCCGAACTGCAGAAGAAAACGTGTGCCGAACGTCACGAGGACCTCGCTGGAGGGAACCGCGGCGATGGAGCGTGCGATATCGAGAGGAATGTCCGGCCCGCCCCAGCTGTCGAGGAAGGCAAAGATCGGCGCTGTCATCGATCCGGCCTCGGCGAGCGCAGGAAGAAGTGTGGCAGCACACTTTCCCACGTGGTAACCGATTTCCATGGTCTGCGGCCGGCCACCGTATTTGGCCGTGATGGCGTCGACTTCTTGCCTGAGTCTTTCCAGTCGTGCGGCGTCGCCTTCGACAAGGGTGATGTTTATCTTCTTTCCCGAGTCGAGGAACCGGCGCTGGCGAAGGAAGGATTCCAGCGCCACGACAGGTGAACCAGGCTCACCCGTCTTGTAAATTCCAGGACCGGCGAATCCCTCCGCGTAGGTTATGCGATCTTGAGATCGCATACGCTGCATCATGATCGGAAACCACGCGTCGAGGTAGCGTCGAAGCAGCTCGTGCTTTGCACGCGTATGAGGGTCGCAGGGCCAAAGAAGGTCTTTGGGGGTCGCCATGCGTGACTCCTACCCGGCTTCGCAGCGCGTCCCCCGTATCCGACTTGTCCGGAATCGGTCAGGCGGTTGCGACCTCAGGTCCTGTGGTGGGCGAATGAACGGGGGATGGGGATTCGTCCCAAAGGCGGCCGTCGAGGAGCCGTCCGCCTGCCTTTGGTGTACGTCCTCCCCATTGCTTGAAGAAAAATGATACGTGACTTTCAATGCAGGTATCACGGATGTCTCGCACCCATTCGGGGTGGACGGGGCGGTGTGCCGGCCCGCTCTCACCGCCGGCAATCACCCAGTCGATGCCCGTCAGGTCGAGTCCCGGCAAGGGGCCGATCAAGGGCTCACACGATAAGAACTTCACTGCTGCAGGAATGGAGCGCAGGTCGTTGGCCCGATGAAGCGCGGCCTCGTTCTCGACGGAGACGCCCATCCATAGGTTGCTTGGCCATTGGAGCCGGTCGGCGACCTTGCGCAGGCGCGTCGAACGCTTGGTGAGCACCTGGTAGGTGTGCTGAGGGGTCTCGGCGATGACGGTGAAGACATCCCGGACGAAGCTCATGGGAACCCGGGCATGAAACAGGTCGCTCATGGAGTTGACGAACACCACTTGAGGAGTGCGCCACGAGTACGGCTGACGCAGCGCCGAGGGATGCAATGTCAAGCCGAACCCGGGACCTGACGTACGTGGATCTCCGTCTGCCTGGTACTTTTCGGCGCCCATCGCCTTGAGGCGCTTGGCCAGCGTGAGTGCATAACAGTTATCGCAGCCGGTGGAGACCTGGTCGCAACCCGTCGTGGGATTCCAGGTGACTTCTGTCCACTCGATGGCTGTTCGCCTAGCCACGGTATTACCTCCCGTCACCCCAGCGCGCCAGGGAGTCGGCATCATGTCGAAAAAGTGATAAATTTTTAGCGCTATTAATTTATCACTTTGAGCGGTGGTACGGTGGCGTTGGGACGAAAGAAACGCAGTGAGAGCAGGCATTTTTCGCAAGCGGTGCGTTTGGGGGCGAGGTTGCGAGCGCTCCGCGTCGGCAAGGGCTACAGCCAACAGCAACTGGCCGATCGGGCGGAGATCTCGCTGTCGACGCTCAGGAAGATCGAGTCGGCGGCGGTGATCGAGCCGGGCTACTTCACGATCATGAGCCTTCTGACGGCGCTCGACGTCACCTGGGAAGAGCCCTGAAGGTCACGCTTTGCCCGCATCAGGTGCTCATCGCGCTCCTTCGTCCCCGGCGCTCGACCAGAGCCTTGAGCAGCTCAAACGTTCGGTTGTCCCGATGACGATCGCGACCGGCGTGGCTGCGCATGCGCACCAGTCGCGGCGTAGCGGTGACAGGAGGCGTCGCTGCGCGGCACTGTGAGCGAAGTCGGCCGGCCGGTAAGGAGAGGTCCGGCCCCCTCGTGTCGCGCCGGTGACCGCCCGGGCGCTGCGGCGGCATCTGCCGGGCGCGGGAAGCAGGAAACAGGACCCGACCCGGCCGAGGAGGGAAGGGGGAGGAGCGGGCAGCTCGCGACATGTCGATGACGGCCGACCGACCGGAAAGGCCGTCAAACGATCATTGCGCCGACAGGCACCTCAGCTCTGCGGCGGTGCCCGCTCATCGATCCGACCAGACGGTCGCCCCGGCCTGCAGCGAATGTGCCTGGGCTTCGCCACCTTGTGAAGCCTCACCGGTCGCACCCGGTCAGCTACCGCTCGACGCCCTCGTCGGCGACCGGGATCCTCGTTCTTGCTCCTACTCCGCGCGCAGGACCTCGCCGTTGTCGAACAACTCCCTTACCGAAATCTCCAGAGCATCGGCGATCTGGAAGACGTTGTCCAGCCGGGGGCTGTACATGCCGTTCTCGATGCGGTTGATGGTCTTGCGGTCGATTTCGGCGAGTTCTCCGAGGCGTTCCTGGGTGAGTCCTTGGCCTTCCCGTACGTCGCGCAGCCGCAGGCCGAACTGTCTGCGCAGCTCAGCGAGGCGTGGCGTGGTCGGGGCGGGCACTCACCCACGGTGGCGTGCATGATCCTCAAAGGTCTGTACCAAGTTTGGTACATATAGCGGAGGGTGATCAGCATCCGCCTTCCCGCGGCGAAAAGCTGACAGCGATTGCTTTGCTCGCCCCGGCACACCCTGAAGAGGCAACGATGATCACCACGGAGTCGCGTCGTCCCGCCCGCACGATCGCCCTGCCGCGCCGCAACCACCACGGCGGCCACTCCCCCGCCTGGCTGCTGGTCCAAGCCGCCCAGCTGTCCTGGGAGATCAACTCCATCCTGTCCCTCATCCACGGCGCGCGCCTGAACCTCACCGAGGAGTTGTCCCTCCAGCACGAGGCGACCCAAGCTTTGATCAACGCCGCGCACGCCGGCGTCATCGTCGAATCCCGCCTGCCGCTGGCCCCTTCCTGGAGCAGCGGAGTGCCAAGCCCGCGCTCGGTGTTCGCCCAGGCCCGTGAGGCCGGCAGCGATCCGCAGACGGTCATCCCGGAGATGTTCGCCCCCGCCAAACCCGACATCCCCGCCGAACACCTGCAGGCACTGCGTGAGGCCTCGCGCCCCGACCTGTTCCCGCACGCCCAGTGCACCGGCACCAACGTCAAAGGAGTGCGCTGCGCCAAGCGCATCTTCACCGGCATCGGCGCCGAGCACTGTCATGTGCACCTGACCGCCGCCGAACAGCAGCGTCGCGAACAGTTGCGTGAGGCTCGCGAGAAGGTCCGCCAGGCCGAACAGGACGCGATCGAGTGCCAGCGGGTGGCCTTGGCCCATGACTGGATCGACCGCTATGGTCGACGCCCCCACCGGGTGGAGTTGCCCACCTTGCCGTCTCGGCCATCCCAGATCACTCTCACCCACCCCGACCTCCCGCGACCGACGGAGGTGCCGCATCCGATCATCGGGGTGCATCAGAGCGGCTGGCTGAGCATCTGCCCCCGCGCCGGTGAGATCATCCGCGTCTTCCTTGACGCCCCGTGCGCCTCATCGCAGGAGATCGCCGCACACGCCGCGGCCCACAGCCCCGAACGCTGGGCCGATGCCGAGCAGTGGCTGGCCTCCAGCGTCTGGGACGGCATCCAGCCGCCCCTGGAGGGTCTGTCTAGTTAACGGTGTATCTCGGTTTTGATTGGTTCTATCGGGAGGTCGGGGTCAGACGACCTTCGAAGGTGATCGCGAAGGCGTTTAG
>NZ_JBVJIA010000064.1:0-14189 GCF_055586505.1 Streptosporangium sp. NPDC050148
GGCTCCTCCAGGTCCATCGCTTCGGATGCCTGGATCACGGTACTCGTCACAGGTGTCTCCTTGATCAGGAGTTACACCGTTGTTTGTACAGTCCCGCTTCCCGGCCGACCAGATGACCCGGCGCGGAGTGCACAAGAGCGTGCAAGCCCTGGAGGCCGATATCCGCACCTGGATCAACGACTGGAACGACGATCCGCGCCCGTTTGTCTGGGAGAAGAGCGCCGGGGAGATCCTCGAGTCCTCAGCCCGATATTGCCGACGAATTTCTGACGCAGGACAGTAGCGAGGACCGCATGGGGCAGGTCATCAAGGACGCGTGGGCGACGGGCCGAAGTACCCTGGACGCGCCCCGAGAACCCCACCGAACGAGATCACCACAGGTCAGGAGCCTGGCAGCTAGTGGCGGAGATGCTTGTTCCAGTGGTGTGAATGCTGCCCGCTAGCGCTGGTCGCTTCTGGGGTTGCCGGGCGGCTCGTAGCGGGCCCACTTGCCCCCGGCGAGGATCGACCAGCGCTCGACGGTCACGGGATGCAGACCGAGGAGCTTGCCGATCACCGCGGGTGGAAGCTCTCGGGCGTAGTGAAGCAAGGCGCTGTTGCGGTCGGCGCGTGGATTGACGCCAAGAGCGCGCAGCCGGGCGGCCAGGACGTTGGCGTGAATGTGGTGCCCGGGGCGGCGACCGGGGAAGAGCCAGTCACTGGTCGGTAGGTGGGCGGCGATTCCCGCCGGCGAGCGGGCCGGGAGCCGGTTGATCAGCTGGCCGAGTGGTTCGGGCAGGTCCACCGACTGATGCCCGAGTGTCAGCCGCACCAGGTTGTCCTTGGTGACATGCAGATGGGCGCGGGTCAGCTGGGTGATGCGGGTGATCGGCTGGGCGTAGAGGAGGATCAAACAGCCTGCCACGCGCTCTTCGATGGGCAGATCGTTGTCGTGGAGAAGACGACGGGCGATCGCCCAACGATGATCTTCAGGAGTGAAGGCGGCAGGCTGAGTGGAGCGCATGGCGGGAAGGACGACGTCCTTGAGCAGGCGCTTGCCGATCGCCCAGGCCAGGAACGGCCGGCTGTCTCGGTTGAGACGCCCTCCTGCCAGCCAGGTGTCGAGGTGGGCTTGGCGGCAGGTGGACAGGTCGACGTCATGGTGGCGCAGGTGGGCGAGAAATCCTGCGGCCGCTCGGACTTCGGCTCGGCTGCGGTAGGCGCCGGCCGGTGACAGGTCGGTGTCGTTGAGGGTGTGCCTGAGCCGGGCCAGGAGATACCAGGTGGTGTAGTCGTGAAGCAGGCGGCGTTCATCGGCGGGGGCCTTGGCCATGACGGCACCGATGTAGGCCTCCAGGCGCGCGAGGTGTTCATCACGAGCAGGCAGGGCGCCGCAGGCGACCAGCAGCGAGCGCAGATGCTCAACTGAGCGGTTGCCGTTCTCGGCGTCCAGCGTCTCGTGGCAGAGGGGTTGTTGACCGTGCGCGATGCGCCTGAGCACTGTCGAGGCGCGGTTGCGTCCGAAGTTGGAGAACATCGCCTGGGGGTTGTCGACGGCGATGATCGCCTCACGCAGCGGGACAAGGGGAGCAAGGACCGTTCCGGCGGGGCCGGTAAGCAGTTCATCGACCCGGGCGCTCAGATGGCAGCGGAAACACAACGCCTGGCCGGCGGCGACGGTGCGTCGCCCCGGGGCGTCATCGCCGCAGACCGAGCAGGTCACCACCGGGGCCTGGTAGCAGGTAGGACACAGGTCGGGAGTGGTTTCGCTGGCGCGCAACGCGATGCGTCGAACCCGGCCGCAAAGGCCGCAGGTCTTGCGAGGATGGGCGTAACAGCTCGCGCACAACGTCTTGTCGCTGCCCGAGCGTCCGCCTGCCTTCACCAACGCGGCGACGACCTGGCCGCATCCGTCGCAGTGTGAGGTCTGGGCGCGAGAGCGGGCATAACAGGTGCCGCACAGAGGCCGGTCGTCGCCCCGCCCGGAGTTGATCTTCCGGATGCGTCCGCAGTCGTCGCAGCGCCGTTTGGGTTGAACAGCGCGATAGCAGCGGCGGCATAACGTCTTGTCGCTGCCCGAGCGCCCGCCCGCCTTCACCGCGGCCGGCTCCAGCACTCCGCATCCATCGCAGGTGAACCTGGGGGCGTGCGCCCGGTAGCAGGCACCGCAGACCGGCTCACCGTCGGTGCGCCGGCCGCTGATGCCGATGGTGCGCCCGCAGTCGGCGCAGGTGCCCACCCTCATGGCTCTTCGGGCAGGATACGAGCCCGCCGAGGCCTGCGTGCCTGGCCCCGCTCTGCGCCGGGAGCCGGCCCGGCCGGTGCGGCCCCTTCGGCTGCGACCTTGCGGACGCGGTTGGAGCTGACCGCTCGCGCTTCGATCAGCTCCGCCGGGCTGCAGGAGAGGATGTCGCAGAGCGCGGCCAGCACCTGCAGATTCAGCCGCTCAGGGGTGCTGGTGACCAGCCGATGCACTTGTGAGGGCGACAACTCGATACCGCGTTCGGCCAGATGAGGGGTCAGCTCGGTGGTGGAGAACATCCCTTGGGCCGCCATCAGTTTGCGCAGGTGCCACTGGTAGCTGATGATCCGTGTCATCTATGCGCCGCCTTCCTCGCCGAGTCCACGATCGAGGATCTCGCGCAGCGAGCGGTTCATGAAGTCGCCGCCCACGCCGGTGTAGAGCGCGGTCGTCGATCCCCAGGCGTGGCCGACCTGCTGCTGGACGAAGAACGGATCGGCGCCGTCCTCGATCAGATGGGTGATGTAGGAGTGGCGCAGGCAGTGCGGATGCAGCTCCGGCCCCAACCCCAGCTCATCACGGTAGGCGGCGAAGCGGCGGGTGATGTCGCCGACCGACAATCGTCCGCCGCGTTCGGTCGGCCACAGCAGTTGACGCTTGCCCACCTCGAAGCAGGGGCGGATGTCTTCGACGTACTCCGCCAAGGCCTCGGCCGACCACTGCCAGATCGTCAGCACGGTGCGCCGCCGAGGCGGCGACCCGTTGACCGCCTTGCCGTAGCGGACGTAACAGGCCCCGTAGGCGCCGAACTCACCAGCTCGGGGGTTTCGGCCGAAATCGGCCAGATCGAGCATGGCGGCCTCCCGGCGGCGTAACCCCCAGCCGTAAACGACCTTGAACAAGGTGGCGTCGCGAAACGCGGTCAGCCAGCCCTTGCGGCCCCGGGCACGGACCTGCACCACCCGCTCATCCAGGTGATCGAAGAACCGCTGCAGCTCAAGACGGGTCAACGGCCGCACCTGTGGGCGGCCCTCGTAAGGCGAGCGGTGGCGTGCGGTGTTCCATTCATGACAGATCTGCACCGGGTGCGTGCCGAAATGCTGCTCGCACTGCTCGGCCCACCCATAGCGCGGATCGATCAGATACTCGCAGAACAATGCCAGCTCACGCTGGTAGTTACGGACCGTCGAGTGCGCCAGCGGTCGCGGCTGTGACAGCAGATGGCTGGTCCAGTCCTCAAGATCAGAAGGCCCCCACTGCCAGGGAAAGGCCCCGGTGAAGGCGACGAACCGCCGCACCAGCTGCAAACGGGCGCCGGCCGTACTCACCGACAGCATCCGGCTGCGCTGCTGGCGCGACCACCCCGTCAGCATGGCCTCCAGCACCGTCTCCGCCGGGTGCAAAGGCACCACGCCATCGGCCAGGACCAGGTGGGCCGCACCCTCGATATCGACCTGTCGACGAGCCATCGACCCCCCTCGCATCCAATGCGAGATAATCGCATCAAACGCGAGACCATGCCCTCAGAACCAAGAAATCAGCAGGCCAGAGCCCTAACGCTGACAACCCCGCATCAGCACGACTCTCCCCCTGAACACCCCACACCACCTGCCAGAACGCCTATGTGTCCGATGCAAATAGCACATCAGATGCAATATGCATCCTTTTCAGAACATCGAGATCTGATCCGCCATCGCGACTGACCTGCGGTGATCTTCTGGAGGGCGGCCTGAGCTGGGCTTTTGGCTTTCGCTGGTTCTCATTGTTTCGCGCTACTTCTCATGCCCATGTGCCCTGGATGTGCCCTGTCCCGTAGATCTGAGTGATCTCCGGTATGTGATGAAGCTATCTGCGAAAGCAGCTTGACCACCTGCCTGAACAGAGATTACACCTTCGGACATCTCGTGTTGGATCGTCACGCGCCTAGGGGGATTCGAAACAGGTCGTGACTGCCGTCATCCGATTCCCGCGACTTGGATTACGGAGATCGTGATCTGGACCATGAAGGCCGATAGACGTATGCGGACGATTATGAAGCGGTCCCGAGAAAGCGATCTCCCAGTGGGAGCACAACCATCTGCTTTCAACGACATGATGTGGCCCGCGACGAAATCACCGAAGGTCAGAACCCATACACATTGGGACGTTGAAATTTAATGCGTCATGGTAGCTGACCTGTGGCGATCAACTAAAAGGCGTTCTGAGTTGGGATTTTGATGTTTACTACCTCTGGTCATTTTCGTAGCAATTCTCGCTGGCTTTGAAAACTTGCACTAAAGATCCAACTTAGATTCCCCGTGAATGGGCATACTCGACCGCTCCCGTTCCACCACAGGGGCAATTTCTGTTTTGTCTACAATGTGTAAATTTCTTGAGGCATCGACAGGCGCATCGACCGAAAATTTCTTAAGTCCCAGTTTGGAGCGAACTTTGGAAGCGGGTCGGACAGTGCATCGATGAGCTAGATCTTCCAAGAAGATCCAGTATTGTTGATTTCCAGATATTTCTCTCTGCTTGTAGATATATGGCTTTAGCGACTCCCAGGTCAACAGTACGGTTACACCTATGCAGGCAACAATTACCCTCTCCTCAACCACACGAAAAGCTACAAGTTTTCCGAAGTCATCAAATAAGCCCCCCACCCTTACAACCCTGTCCCTCACCTCCGCAGGAAGTTTATTAATTCCAACTTCGGGCGAGTTCTCTTCGGCGAGATGATTTAATACATAATTTCGAGCCTCAAGATATTCCGGTTGACGGAGCTCCTTAAGTACGTTTACTACCACGGATACAATATTTCCATCTGTAGCAATTTTCATTTGGCGGCGCGTCAAAAAAATCGACAATATTAAAGCAAAAAATGATATTCCTAGCGCAGCCACATTCATTAACAAAGATGGATTCATAAAAATAATTATGAATTACTTTTTCGTTATTGTCTAGGGTTGCAGTGAAAGATTGAAGCGTTCAGAAAGATAAACTTTTCGCCGCTCGCCACACCCTTCCCTCGCTCGAATCCCTTCAATGCTCGACCTTCGCTACAAAAATAACTCTAGCAAGATAGATAAATATCACCTAAGCGCTACTGTGCACCCTCGCAGGGTTTCATCCTTTCTCGAAAACGGGCAAACGGAGGTCTTTCGCCAGGCGTGAAACGTCAGAGTGCGTGTGTGACGAATACCACGTTCGCGTCCTAGTGACCGTCTGGACTAATCATCGGGAGTTACGTCAAGGTTGCCCTCATTCCTCATCCCTTGGCCTGGTATAGGAATTCGAATAGCACGGGCGTCCAGGGCGGTTGCAGCCAGCACGATACTCTCCCGTGTCACGAGGGTATCGTCGCGAGCGTCATCCTTGTCGATGCCGATGCCGGTAGCGACCATATCCAATGAGCCGTCTGCCAACGTGGCCTTCAACAGCTCGACGCCCACCATTCACTTCCCGACGAGAACACCATCTGATCCGTAGCCAGTTCGAGAACGTCCACCGACGTCCACAGGTGTCAGAAAGCCCTACTCAGACCCGTCTCACACTTGATCGTCTTCTGTGGATGTCCACTCGCGTCCAGGGACGGTGTTAGCACTTCCGTTAGCAAGGTCACGCGCAGCGCGAAGGCTCTGTCGGCCTCTGTCGTTATTCTCCCGCTCCAAATCGTGCTCCTCAGCGAAATCCTTGGCCCATAGCTGGAACGCTTCATCCAGATTGACGAGCGTGTTGTCCAGGTCGAAGAGCGAAAGTCGTCGCACGACAACCCACTCTATGAGGGAACAGGGAAATTGCATCTCGTTAATGGCGCCCTCCGCGATGGGCTCCAGTCGGAGATGACCGCCGACCGTGCCACGGCGGCAATCTACGCTGCTTACCTGCACATAGAGCCTGAGGCGGCCAATGCGTTGCTCAATAACAGGGTTATGTGAAGGCCGCCTAATCGCAGGCATTAGCGAACTCCGCCTCTATCCTCGCAGGAGGTAGGCGGGCGTGATGCACTTATTAATCGAAGTGAAAACTCTCCCTATTCAGGTCTACGCGGCGAATTTCGGCCACTTGTAGCGCCAATCCCCATCTACCCTATTTGACGGATGAGCCGACTCTGCTCCCGCTTTAATGCACGGAATGAAGTAGAGACATATGGCCATAAAGTTGCACTCGGAAATAAAATAATCGAGCTATTATCGTGGCGCATAGTAGAAGGAGATTCTTCCGTTTGCCAGCGAAGTATAGTGGCTTCATACCCTACCACATGGGCGCATAATTGTTCCAGGCAATCCGGCATGCTATCTTCAATAAGAAGATCTGCGCGGTCAACAACAATATTCATCGTACGTCTATTTAAGGGCATGAAAACATGTTCAATCCATAGCCGCCATAATTCCGTTTCCCGATCGCTCGCCTGACGCTGGTCCGTCCAGAAAGTATACCGTGATGAAAGTTCTTTCCATGTGCGCTCAGTGGCCTCCAAGATGGCATACAGTGGGCCGTATAAGTCGCTAAGCTGACAATTGATTCGCTCTAATCTTTCTTTTCGGCGCATCAAGCGCAGATTTATCACATAAGTTATAAAATAACCGCTCAGCGCCAATAGGATAGTAATGGCGACCGTAATTCTAGCGTCTATCTGCATTGCGATCATCCATTCTTCCTCTATTTTGCAAAGCTTGCAATGACCCCGACGGGAAAGATGCGCCAACATGCACAAAAGCGCTGTCTCTTCTGAAGTCTCACAGTGAGATATAAAAATCTGCCTCAAGTGCTACAGTGATCATTCTCGACTTCGAAAGGTCCGATGTTTCTGGAGGATGGTGATGGTCTTCGTAGGTGCACTGAGCTTGCCTGGGCTCCAGCGAAGCTGTAAGGGATCGGGCAGATCTCGAGCTGGCTGTTCGTCTGTTCGCCTAGGTCATAGAGTGGGGCATGTGATCAGTTGGTTCGATTCAAGATTCAACTTCGCTTGCTTTGTGGTTCATCAACACCAGCCTCCGGCTCCTTGCTAGCCTTTTACAGATCCCGAATCAGTTCGGTTCCGAGGTGGGTTCTTCTTGGGGCCCCAGCAAGAAAAATGATGGGATCGTGCCTGTTCTGTGCCGCTGATCAGTTGTGCCCAACTGATCAGCTGACGAAGATTCACCAGCGCCTACTCCACTGGAGTATCCAACAAAGGCCAGCTCGACACAACACTTTGATCATGCATCTCGACTAGAGCTTGGAGAACTATCGGGAAGGATCATTCGGAGCCGAACACCAATAACTGATCCGTAACACGAAAGCTCAGCTGATCGATTAGTAACCTGCACTTTCGTATGGCGAGGTTGAGGGGACTCGAACCTCTGGCCTTGTGATCCGTAGCCAGTTCGAGATCGTCCACCGCAGTCAGAAGCGCCTGCTCAACGACCTCTCCACCTTGATCGGGTTCCGCAGGCGTACACAGACGTCCAGAGATGTTGTCAGCAACAGCGTTAGCAAGATCGACCAGACCTCGGCTGTCCCGAGACGGCTGTTGGTCCTGTCTCCCAGCGGTCACCCGTCCCGCTGAACCGCGGGCACGAAGCCGCCCAGAGCCTTCTTGCCTTCGGCCACGACAGCCCAGTCGTTCACCGCACTGCGCGAGCCGACGGCCAGCACGACCGCACCACCGGCACGGTCCACGGCCTCCAGCCATGCGAAGCGCTCCTCGGCCTGCCCGGGACCGATGATGCCTTCGACGAAGATCCCGGAATCATCGGGGCCGTCGACCACCGAGGCGGTCAGACCGGCGAGGAGTTGCCAGCCCTCACAGGGCAACGGCCTGCCCGCATCGAGCCGGAAAACGGGAAGCCGCTCGATCGGGTCGGCCGAGACGAGAACCAGCATCGGTACGGCGCCGCCGAGGTAGTCGACGTCCTCGCGAGGAATGTAGAGCGGCATTCGGCGAGTATCGCACCACCCTGCCTGCAGGGGGATACTGAGGCACGCCGCCCAAAGCCGAGCGCAGCCACCCGCTCTTCGCCGCCGTTAGCCTCTGCGCGTTGAGACCTTCAGCAGAAAGAAGTCATGCGATCAGACATCGGCCTGGATGAGATGGCCGCTGAACTCTCCTGGCTTGCTGATCTCTCAACCGCTGTTCCTCTGCCGGAATCCGAGGTTGTGGCCTTTGAGGAAGTGATCGGCGCGCCGCTTCCTGACGAGTTCCGGTCGTTCCTGCTGCGATTCGGCCGGGGAGTCTCTCCCGGTCGCTTGCTCGACCTGCATTGGATCGTGGAAGAGACCCAACGGGAGCGTGGGTACTTCCAGGAGGAACCCGAGGTCGCCGCCTACCCGTGGGAGCCCTTCCCGGTGGCTCGGGATGATGTGCGGCAACTGCGGCGCCTCGCAGGCGACGGAGCAGACCCCACCCTGTGGATGGACAAGCCCTCGCCCGGGACCATGTTCCTGTGCAGCCATGGATGCTCGTGGATCAGCATGCTCGCCATGAACGGTGAGTACGCCGGCACCGTCTGGCTCACCGAGATGGGATGGGTGAAGGACATGTACTGGTGGCCGTCGGCCCCCTGGAGAGATGTCGAACCGTCGGGCCGTCTGCATGGAGGCTGGAGCGAACCGGTGCCGTTCCTGGACTGGTACATGCGCTGGACACGGCAGATCGTCAGCCGACATCGACGCTCGCGACAGCCTGACTTGCCCTGATCGCAGAGGCGCTCATTCTTCCTCGCGCAGGCGAACTCCCGCGCCTTTGGTCCACTCCATACCACCTGATCCGTAGGGAAGGACGGCATGCACGTCACAGGTTCGAGTCCTAGTCAGGCGGCAGATGCAGGCCGGTGACGTGTGATCGTGTAAGACGGTGTTGCTGTACAGCACTTTCGTGGACGCAACCCGCAATCGGTGCGCGCACTGAGAGACTCTTCGAGTCTGCCCCGCATGCCTGACCTCCTCTGCAGTCGGATTTGATCCGCGTATTCGCCCTATGGGCTGCCACGTCTCTTGCTGATAAGCCAATCCGGATCGTAGGGCCGTTAGAGCTGCTAACGCAATGAGTTGAGGCGTCGCCAGCAGATGAGTGCGCAGGCAAGCTTGAGAAAGGCCTCGTGGATGTCGGCGCGTACCTCCCAGCGGATGCGCAGGCGGCGGAAGGCATGCAACAGGGCGAACGTCTGTTCCACGGCCCAGCGGTGTTTGCCCAGGCCAGAGCCGTGCCCGGTGCCCCGGCGAGCGATCAGCGGGCGTATCTGCAGCTCACGGACCAGATCGCGGTACTTGTCATGGTCGTAGCCGCGGTCGGCAAGAACGACGTCGGGACGTTGCCGTGGACGGCCACGCTTGCCACGGACCTTCGGGATCGCCTCCAGCAGCGGGCGAAGCTGGGTGACATCGTTGCGGTTGGCGCCGGTCACAAGGACGGCCAGCGGGATGCCGGTGGCATCGGTGATCAGGTGATGCTTGCTGCCGGCCCGCCCTCGATCGACCGGGGACGGGCCGGTCTGCGCCCCCCTTTTAACGCCCTGATCTGCGAAGAATCCACCGCGGCCCGGGAGAAGTCGATCGCATCGGCCGCCCGGAGCCGATCGAGCAGCACCTCGTGCAACCGCTGCCACACCCCGGCCTTGTGCCACTCGGCCAGGCGCCGCCAGCATGTCATGCCCGAGCCGTAACCCAGCTCTTGCGGCAGGTGCTCCCAGGCGATGCCGGTATGCAGCACGAACAACACGCCCTGCAAAGCCAGACGGTCATCGAGCCGTTTACGCCCCGGCCAGCGGGTCCGACGCCGGTGTTTCGGCAACAGCGGCTCGATGACCGCCCACAACTCATCGCTGACCTCCCACGGCTTCAGCCGCGCCACTGCCACCCCTCTCACCATCACTACAGCGAGAGATCAAAGCACAGTCGAACTCATTCTGTTAGGCGCTCTTAGGCGGTCTAGCATCCGAAAAGGTTCGACAACTGTAAGAGTGACCTTCCGACGTGTGGTGTCGCCTTGCCGCTACAGCTCCTGAGAACGCGTGACCAACCAGTCAAAGCGAGACCTAAAGACGAGACGTGAGGACGCCTGATGAACGAAGAGCCTCCGCACAACCACCGCACCGATGCCCTCGATCGCAACTCCGAACTTGCAGCGTATGCCATGACGCAGTGGCCCACCTGGGAGAAGGAAGGTATCGGCCCTGACCAGGAAACCATTATCTCAGCGGCAGCAGTTGGGTTAGTGATCGAAGTCTGGCGTAATTCTCCTCTAGAAGACATGCATGCGGGAGGCGGCAAGAGAGGAAAGGGGCCGGACGATCCCGAAATGTTCGCCGAGAGCACGGCGCTTCATGGACATGCGGTGCACGCATTAACATCTGAGAAAAAGTACGCCTTGTTCTCCTTTGAGGAACATGTACTCGACCGGAACCGCCCGTGGGCGACTAGTGGTCGAACGCTGCAAGAAATGGGCTACGGTTATCTCGGTGCCTTCACCAAGCATGTTAAAGACCGCACCAACGCTCTTTTGGACTTCGATGAGAAGTACGGGCGGCGCGCTCTACTTGCCTACCTGATCATGAAAGCGAAATCACACGGTTCACGCCACATGGGCATGCCGTTATGGCCCACGATCGTCAAGACAGCGTGCGCCATGGCCATCGACCCGAGCCATCCGGCCTGGCGAAACGTGGAGAGTGCTGTGAGTGCCATAGATGCTCGCCCAGCAGAACTTCCGCCAGTGGGCTTCCTTTGCGACACCTTGCTGCGCGCCCCATATGAGCTTCCCCTGCCTGTTCTTGAGTGGCTGTGCCTTTGGAGATCTGGTCCTATGTTTGACGCCGTGGACTATGTCCGGAAAAGCCTTTCCTGAGAAGGTGTCAAGCTTGAGCACTGGAAGCGGCGAGGCCGACTGACCTTCCGCTTTTCAGGCGGACCAATCACCCTGGTCGGGTAGCGGAGACCGTAGTCAGAAGGTGGTGGGCGGTGGTCGAAGTGAGTCCGTGTGTGGGGACGTTGCTGTCAGCGCTGCTGTCACCGCTCCGCCGAAACCTGCGAGATCGTTCCGATCTGTAGGACCATGTCCTCATGTCAGTGACCGAGTTCGCCGGCGTGACCAAGGACAAGGATCGCGGCATCACGTCCCAGGGAGGGCTGTACGAGTTCTGGACCGAGGAAGGGGCCCACGTCTACCTTCACGACACCGACTTCAGGCGCCTGACCTACCAGCCCGGCAAGCCGCCGACGTTGGAGCTGAAGTTCGTCTACGACCCACAGTGGACTCCACCCGAACTGTCGAAGACGCCTGTCGTAGTCTTCCGGTTCGAGGACGTCCGCCTCGTCGAGTGGCACGAGGACCAGGAGGGCCATGACTGCGTGACCGCTTCCCCTGATGCTCCACCGGGGCAGGTCGGGCTGTTCGACTGGGAGGGCACCGACATGTTCACACTGGACACCTTCATACTGCGCCTGGTCTTTCACGCGCCGCGAGCAGCGGTGACCGTACGTGCGAAGTAGAGCGGGGAAGCTCTCACAGCCTACCTGTTCGAATCTCGGACCCCTTCATTACGAGTCAACGGCGCTGCCCAGGTCGGCGGGCTCACGCCCTGGCCAGATGGTAGGTGCGGTTCGGTGAGAGGTGATCACGTAAGACGGTGTTGCTGTACGGCACTGCTGTATGACAGCAGTAGTTCGTGACCACGCGTCATTAACAGCTAACCTGCGGGAATGTCGTGATCATGGTTCTGTTTTGCTGATCTGTTTTTCGTCGTCTGCCGTTTGGTTAGGCCACCTCTCGGTGTCGTGTGCCCTCGTTGCACTCTGTTGCCGTTCGGTTGTGTCTGGTCGATGGTCTTCAAGGACGGTGGCAGAGAAGGTCGTGCAACGAACTGCGAGAGGGCTTGTGTCCCTCCGACGAGTCGCCTGCGGGTCGTGTTAATGAAGTTCAGCCGTGCCTCTTCGATGGACCTGCGCGCTTGTGCCCAGGTGTCCGCCGAGTGGAGCTCTCTTGTCTCGATGCTGTGGCTGGTCGACCAGAAGGTTTCATCGATCGAAAGCGCGGCACGGACGAGGTCTGGGTGACCTACTAACGTCAGAGCCGCTAGCGCCTCGTTCCAGGGGATCCAATCCGGCTTGTCACCGTCTTGCCACAAGGCATTCAGTGCGAACTGCACACGGTTCGATTCCTTCATGATCATCAAGCAGGCGTCGATCTGACGATCGCGGGACCACTGATGATTATGCGCTCGGCGGGTGAGGAGGCTTCCGAGGAAGACGCCAAGCAAGGATGCCAACATTCCCACGAGCGCCGGAAGCACCGGACCTAGCTGCATCATCCATTCAGTGTGATGAGCTAAAGACACTTGGGAAAGACCTTGTCCATGGGCATGGTCGTCCGGTCTGTTGAGAGCATCCCCGTTAACAGGATCAGCGTTCGCAATGTCCGACGGTCTCGTCTGGTTACCGCTCCGCTTGGAGAATCTCCATCGCTTGAAGCACGTCCGTAACAACATGATCCGCGTCGTGCTTGCGGTTCGGCCACGTCCCCCGATCGACCCAGACTGTGCGAAGGCCGGCCGCTCGTCCCCCACCGATATCGGCCACCAGATGGTCACCGACCATCCATCCCCCATCGGCAAGACTCATGCCGCACCGCTGGGCGGCGACCTCAAACAGGCCGACATCCGGCTTGCGGATGCCATCGAGCCCAGACAGGGCATAAGCGTCGACAGCCTCGGCGAGCCCTGTTCGCTGGATCTTGCCGAGCTGGTTGTCCGCGGTGCCGTTGGTGACGATCGCCACCTTCCAGCCCGACGTGCGGAGTCGAGACAGCCCGTCCATCACCTGGGGTCGACAGTGGGCGAGGTAGGGCATGCGTTGGCGGTAGCGGCTCCACAGCTCGTCGACCGACTCGGACAGGGCGAAGTGGTCACGAACCTTAGTGAAGAAGACCTCACGGTGCGGGTAGCCGGCCCGATCTAGAGCGATCAGCCAATCAACCGCTTCGCGACCTAAGTCGTGCCCCTTGGCGAACTCTCCAGCCCACCCCTGGAAAGGCTCGTCGAGGTTGATGAGGGTGTTGTCCAGGTCAAAGAGCGCGAGTCGCTGCACAACGCCACCCTACGAGGATGTTTCGTCTTGAGACACCCGCATTAGGAGAGCGGAGGCTGTACCATCCAGTTAGGCAATCTGACCTGGGAAAACACCCTGGGCCGGTGTTCGTTCTTTCTTGATCATCCCGTGTATGTCCCGCAATCGATCGTCCTCGCGAGATCCTTTAGGGCGTGGCCAAGATGACCGCGCAGCTCCACGTCACCGCCTTGTTCCCCTTACCGCCCATCAATCGGTACAGCGCCTAAGAGCTTGATCTTGCGGAACTGGTTGCCAGGCACCCTATCGTCGGACGATCCACCCCAATTCTCGTAACCGACTTCGCACGCCATCATTGCCCACGCTCCTTGTCGTCTCACGGCGCTGCGGCAAGCAGACTGAGCTTGCTCCGCTCTTCTTGCGCAGCGCTTCCAGCTCCTGCTGCTCGTTGCTGGTCAGCCCGTCGCGCTGTCCGGCATCGACCTCGGCCTGGCGGATCCACTGTCGTACCGCGGTCTCGGTCCGGTCGAAGTCCTTGGCCACCTGCCCGACCGGGCGGTCACCGCGCCGGCATAGCTGGACGATCTTGTCCTTGAACTCCGGCGTGAACGAGCGGCGAGGACGCGGTTTCTTCTTCCCCATGCGCTCCATCATGGACATCCTCCCGAGGACGAGCCCCTGATCTCGGATGTCCATCAAACCGGATCAAGCTCAGTGCTGGTCCAGTCAGTGCTGGATCATCTTTCGGCGCTGGGGGACAACCACGCACCGGTCGGGTGATCGCCAGTCGGCAGTGGTGCCGGACCGGCCAGGCGCGCATGATATTTCGAACACGCTCTGGCCTGCCAGATGGGACTGTACAAACAACGGTGTAACTCCTGATCAAGGAGACACCTGTGACGAGTACCGTGATCCAGGCATCCGAAGCGATGGACCTGGAGGAGCC
>NZ_JBVJIA010000065.1:0-14027 GCF_055586505.1 Streptosporangium sp. NPDC050148
CTCCAGCGCCTGCCACTCGGCGTCCGTCAGCTCATAGCGTCGCACCACGTCTTACATACTGCACGATTCCCAACCACTTTGACGACACGCCCTAGAGGCGCGGCCTTGATCGGCCGCCACTCCGGAACATCCGCGCGAGCATCTCCAGGGCCAGGCGGCCGTTGGGCGCCGTGGTGTGCACGATGAGGATTCCGTCGGGTCGCAGGACGCGCCGGGTCTCGACACCGCCGACTGCATCGACCATCGCGGCGTTGACGAGGATGACGCAGGCCTTCGCGCGTGCGCGCGTGAGTGCCTCTCGAAACTCCCGATACGCCGGTGGAGCGTCGAGGTCTGGGGGCTTCAGGATGGTGTCTGGGTGAAGTAACACGGCACGCTACCGCTCGACTGTGTCCTGACGCGGCAAGCAGGCGGGAGAGTTCACCGGGTGCGCTCCCGGGGTGGTGGCCCGCTGGGGCGACGTCGCGAGCTGCTCCCAGACGTCCTCGTAGGCGACCTGCCCTGGCGCGATGAGGGCCCCATCCTTATCGAGCCGGGCGAGTTTGGTGCAGTTGCGCGCACTGAGGGCGAACGGTCGGCCGCCGTTGTCGAGAATGTAGTGCCTGCGCTGGCCACCAATCCGGTAGTCGACGCGCAGGCGGAAGGTCACCGACCACTTGCTGGTGATGGATCGGATGACGATCACGTCTTCGGCGCCGTCGGTGAGTGTCAGCGTCCGGTTCCGGAAGAACCGCCCGCCGGGCTGCGCCTGGATGCCTTCGAATTTGCCCTCGGATACGCGGGCGACGGGCACCGCATCGTCAAAGTCGAAGATCATCTTTTGGGTGGGGCCGCCAGTCTGGTCGGGGAAGCTCACCAACGTCCCGCTGTACGGCTTGCGCCGCTTGACCTCCACCGGCCGAATGTCGTCGATGAAGATCTTCTGGTTGCGCCGCCCCTCAAGCTTGATCGTCACGAACTGGTTGTTCAGACTGGCCGCCCCCTGGGCCGTCAGTTCGGTGTGCACATCCGAAAAACTAACCCCTCCCGGCTGCATGTTCGTGTAGGACCAGGATTTCAGAAACCGCAGATGGCGATCCGAGAGCCCCACGCCGGCTGGCGTCACCATCTCCAGCGGCCCCAACTCGTCAACGGAGACCAGAGTGAGCCGGACGTCGTCCGGGCGGGTGCCCCTACTGCGAACCTCATCCTTCACCGCTGGGCCATCGACCACCTGCGTGCTGATCTGCTGCACCACCCCCAGGACCAGCACCGTCACCGCCACAAGAACAGGAGCGCCGAGCGCCAGCGTCCAAGCCCCCGGATGCCGTACCCACCGCTTCCAGCGCGGTAATCGCGCGCTGTCCTCGGGTGGCCGGCCTTCAGCCTCGCGCTTCTGCCGTGGCCGACCCTTTCCCCGAGCCTTGGTACGCCGAGACATCGACCATCCTCCTGCAAAGAATCAACACTGTGCGGCCTTCTTGGGGGTGTACGCGAGAATCCGCCCCAGAATTCGCGAACGTTTCAGCATTGCAAAACACGCCCGCGCCATCTGGAAAACGGCCAAACCGTGGCCGCCGCTGGCGGCGCTTAGCCCGGCGACGAGAACGGCTGAGCGGAAGGAGATGCCGACCGACCTGCGTCCGGCCGTCTCGGATCTTGTTTCTCGTTGTGGCGGTGAGCTGGTCGAATGCGAAAGGGCCAGGCGGTCAGGGCACAGCCCCGGGAAGGACCGGGTGGTCGAGCACGAAGGCCGGCGCACCGTGGCCAAGCAGAAGGCGTCCGACCAGACCGCGGCCGCCAAACACGCCCTGGCCCTGCAACAGCGCGAGTTCGAGCGGGGACGGAAAAGGCGGTCTTGGTTTTACGTGAAGACGCGCTCGACGACGGCGGCCTGCTCGGCAGGTCCGGCGCGGAAGTACCGGGCCGCCGAGGTCCAGGCGCTCGCTCGGCGAGGTGGCCGGTCACGATTGACCATCGCTGACGACCATCGCCCCGTGGAGACCGCGCGGACCGATCAACCTGTCAGGTATGAGGTGGTGGCCAGGTTTTCCCCGGTTCGTGCTCGCGGCGCTGGGCGTGGCCTTGGTCGCGGTGCTGGCGTGGGTGCTGGGTCCGGGGGCGGCGTGGGTGCTGGAGCACTTCGACGGGGTACGCGACCTGGCCGGCAAGGACCTGGCGGCGGCACTGGACGCGGTGCGCGGGCGGGCGCTGGCGATCGCCACCGGGGTGATCGCACTGGTGGCGGTGTACTACACCGCACGCAACGCCGACACCGCGCGCCAGGGCCACATCACCGACCGCTACACCAGAGCGATCGAACAGCTCGGCTCCGACAAGCTCGACATCCGCCTGGGCGCCATCTACGCGCTGGAGCGCATCGCCCGCGACTCGGCTCGCGACCACCCCACCGTCATGGAGGTGCTCGCGGCCTTCGTCCGCGAGCATTCCCGAGACGTCAAAACCAAAGAAGCGGAAAACGAGAAACCTCGGGGTCCGAAGCCGACGACCGACTTGCAGGCTGCCCTCACCGTCATCGGCCGACGTACCCCCGACCACGACACGAACAGCCCGAGGATCAACCTCAGCCATGCGGACCTCACTGGCGCCGACCTCACTCGCGCGATCCTCAACCGCGCGGACCTCACCGGCACGCACCTCACCTACGCGGACCTCACCGGCACGCACCTCGGCGGCGCGAACCTCACCAGCGCGAACCTTATGGGCGCGAACCTCAGAGGCGCCTACCTCGGCGGCGCGAACCTCACCAGCGCGAACCTCATCAGCGCGAACCTCAGCGGCACGAACCTCCACCGCGCGGACCTCACCGGCACGGACCTCACCGGCACGGTAGGGCGGCCGCTGGGGGAGCCCCTGACGGAAGGGGGGCCAGCTCGCCCGTTTCGGGGTAACTCATGGGAATAGGTATTCCCACAAGTTACTGCCCGAAATGTCCGATCCTTCCGACGGTCGCGTCCGGAGAACCTTCTGCGTGAAACGGCTGATAACCCGCGCCGCCTTCGCCACTGTGGATCGTGTGGCCACCCCCGACGAACTACCCCCACCTCGCCCGGCAAGGACCCGGCCAAGGCCGTCCCCGGCCGGGGGTTGCAGCTGGCCCGGATCGGGCCGACCCTCGCCCTGGCCCTGGTCGGCTCCATCCTGCTCAGCGCCGGCCTGTTCGTCGGCGCCCTGGGGAGTGTGGGCGCTGGCGATGCTCGATCTGGGTTACGGGCGCTGGGCTGCGGCGCTCGACCGGCTCGATGTGGCGGCCCGGGGTCCGATCGGCCGCCAGGTCAGCGCGGTGTTCTTCGCGCCCGACCAAGTCGAGGCGGCGGTACGGCTCGGCCGCCCGGCGACTGAGCCCTTCGAGCGGTTCCGCCGTTACGCCGAGGCGGCTGACGTGCAATGGGCGCAAGCCGTACTGCATCGTTGCCTGGCCCTGATGGCCACCGGGCCGGAGGCCGAGGATCATATGACGTCGGCGCGGCCCCGCCAACCCCGGAGACTCTGATGTGCTGATGTCCTACCCGGCGGGCAGGATGGGCGCGGGAGGTACAGATGAGCGACATCGCGGACGTTCCACCCGCCGTTGTGGGCCGGCTCCGGGTGATCTGCGGGGAGCTGCCCGAGGCGTACGAGGAGCCGGCGTGGATCGGCCTGCGGTGGCGGATTCGCCGGCGGACGTTCCTGCACGTCTACACCACCGACGGGAGGGGGTCGGCGTACATCGATATGGACGATCCGGCCATCCTGATGACCTTCCGGGCGCCGCCCGGGGAGTTGGCCGCGCTGGCGCATGCCGGCCCTCCGTTCTTCCGGGCCGACTGGGGTGTGAATGTCGTGGGAATGGTGCTGGACGACGAGACGGACTGGGTCGAGGTTGCCGAGATGGTGACGGACAGCTATCGCGTGCAGGCGCCCCGCCGCCTCGCGTTCCGGCTGAAGGCAGGTGGATGAACCGCCGGCTACCTCCCCACGTTGCCGCTTATCCAGGTTCGGTGCTGAGAAACATTCCTATTCACGGTGGGATAGGTCGGGTTGCCGCACTGGCCAGAGATATTTCAGGAGACGATTCCGATGACGACATCACCCAGTGCCGCATGCTCCGGCCGTCTGGCCGGATTCGCGGGTGCAGTTCATTCCGGGCGTGATCGGCTTCACGAACTGGTAGATGCCTTCGCAGGTCCATCGCGGCGTGACATCGAGGAAGAGCTCGCGTCGTTCGTTGGGGAAGCCCGCATTGCTGGTCTTTCCGTAGCCGGTCGTGACTACCTCGCCGGTCGGCACCGCGCCCTGGCTGGGCAGTGCGGGTGCGATGAGGGGCTCCGACAGCAAGATGGGCTGGTCAAGCGCAGGATCGCGAGATCGCCATCCATTGCCGGGACGCGCCTTCACTCGGTTCGGGCACCGGCCTCGAGCACGGTGAGGTCGCGGACCGCATACCGGTGATGCTCGGCCTCTTCCTTGCACACCACCGTGAGGCAGCGGCGCACGACGTACTCCTTGTCCGGGTAGGGGTCGGCCGGCTTGCGACCACATACCCGGTCGAGCTCGGCCTCGGTGAGCTCGTCGACGACCCGGCGTATCGTGGCCATGCGGGCGAGCCGCGGCGCGAGTACCTCGTCGAGCGTCGGGGTGGCATCGAGGGTGAGCCCGAGCTTCGCCGATGCTTCGGCCGGCATCCCGCCGCCAGGAAGGCCCAACGGGTGGTACGGCGCGTCCTCCTCGAGCACGGCGTTGCCGATCCAGGCATCGCTGGCCATCAGCAGATGCCGCTGCGTCTCGACGAACGACCACTCGCCGTCGACCTGCTCGTGCAGCTTCGCCTCGGGTAGGCGCCTGGCGCGGTCGAGCGTCCCCTCCCATTGCTTCTCGATGGCATCCCAAGCGGCCCGGTATTCGGCGGCGGACGTGGCCTCACGGGCCAGCACCCGGTTGGGATGCAGCCGGTCGAGCTCGGCCTCGACGTAGACGGTCACATCGACGTCGTTGACAACGACACGCTCGAAGCCGCCACCGAGGGAGACGTTGCCCCCATAGCAGTCCACGATCTTCAGGCCGGTGACGTCGCAATCGCGAATCTCGAGGCCGGAGAGGTCGCACAGGTGGATGCGGGCACCACGGAACTGGTCACTTTGGGTGTACTCAGCAGGCATCGGGACAGCTTCCCGTATTCGTCCCGCCCGCGCCAGTGAATGGCACAACGTGAGGGTTGCGTGTTGCGTCCGGGTGGGGGAGTGCGGGATCGAGCCTCTTGGCGAGCGCTCGACGATCGATCTTGCCCGCGCGGTTGAGAGGCATCTCGTCCAGCCAGACGAAGACGCGTGGAATCATCGGCGCGGGTAGCCAACTACCCAGTTGGCTCGTGAGCAGCTCGTCGGGTCGCCGTTCGCCGACCAGATAGGCGACGATGGCCGCGCCGCCCGGGTTCTCGTGGCTTGTGTCTTCGATGGCGGCACGACGCTCACGATCACAAAGCGCTGTGCCAAGTCCTGCTTGATCCGCTCGGCCCAGGCGGAGACCGCAAGTTCCAGCACACGGTCTACGACCGCGATGCTGACCGGCCCGCTGTCCTCACCGGCCACGACCGCCGTCGAAGACGCCGTACTCCTCTTCGACGGCGTCTTCCTCCTGCGGCCAGAACTCATCGACCAATGGGATCTGCGGATCTTCGTGTCCGTCGACTTCGAGCAGACCATAGATCGCGCCCTGACCCGCAGCATGGCGATGGCCGGATCCGCCGATGCCGCCGAGATCGAACGGTCCTGGCGCCACCGCTACATCCCATCCCACAGCTCTACTTCGCGACAGCCCGCCCGACCGATCATGCTGACATCATCGTGGGGACGGTCCGGTCCGGCCGTGAGGTGGTGTCGGCCCGGGTGGGCCGGATGGCACCGCTTCACCCGCTTCTGTCGTCTGCCAGGCTGATGTGAGGCATCGCCATACAGCGCACCGTCTACGCGGACTACCACTGGGACGCCTGGCCGCACTACCGCAAGTTCCCGCCGATCACCCAATGGATCATGGACCAGATCGACGCCGTCCGGAACCCGAATGACCATCGGTCGCTGCGCAGCTGCCAACCACCCGAACACTACGAGTATGCCGTCGGCATCCCGCGTCCCAGACGCGAAGATCAAGCCGCATAGCGGCTGGTGAACGACCACGCTCGCCTACGCGGCGCCCACGCGGCGGACCTCATCTCTCAGTGAGCCGCCCGTTCAAGCTTTGAGCGAGGGAGGGCCAAAATCGCTGAGCCCAGTCAAACCAGCTCTCATCCCCGGGCGGCGGGGAGGGCAGAAACGAATCGGAGAGCTCGTCTGCGTCAGGGACCTCGAACTTGTCTCTCCAGGGGTCGAGCTCCGCCTCGGCCATAGGGAATGTCTGCTCTGGCGAGTGTTTCCAGCGGTTCTGAATCCGGCTCCATTGCACCTCGCGTTCCACAGGCAGGTACACGATCTCACAAGACGCTCCCACTGAAGCGGCCATCCAACGCAAGGCGGAGCGCTCATCGCGCGACCAGAGTCCGAAGTCAAGAACGACATTGAGCCGCAGGCGCAGGGCGTCGATGGCGAGTGCGACGAGTCGGCCCTCCAGCAGCCACCGCATGCCGCCGGGCTCCTGGTGACGGTCGCCTTGGCCGAAGATGGTGAGTGCCCATTCGTCGGGGGTGAGCCGCAGGGCGCCGCGCTCCGCCGCCAGCTCCCGCGCTCGAAAGGTCTTCCCGGACCCGGGAAGACCTACCATCAAGAACAGTGTGGGGGCCTGACCCGCCCGCGCATCTCTCACCGTCTCATTCATGTGGTCCATCAGCTGATACCTAAACCTCGGCCATCCATTTGCGGCAGTGACGAGCAGGCGTGTCGCCTCGGACGCGGCCGGGGCGAGTACGTCTGCTGATTTTTTCTGCGGAATGTGTCGGATGGCGTCGAGCCCGTTCGTGGTCAAGGTGAGAGGCCGGTAGCGGCCGGTCGCCACACATCGGAGGGCCCATGATGTCCGTCACCACCGTTCCCGCGAAGCCGCTGATCATCAGCGGCCTGGCCGCCGCGGCCATCGCCGCCGCGGCGACCGCGATCATCGTCGCGGCAGGTGAGTTGGCCGGGATCAATCTCGTTGTCGGCGGCGCGCCGATCCCGGTGTTCGGGTTCGCCGTGCTGACCGGCATCTTCTCCGTGGTGGGCCTGGCGCTGGCCCTGCTATTGGCTCACTCGGCCAGCCGTCCACGCACGGCATTCGTCCGCACCACGATTGTGCTCACCGCGTTGTCACTGCTACCGGATGTACTCGCGGACGCGTCTGCGGCCACGAAGATGCTGCTGATGGTGACGCACGTGATCGCCGCCGCGATCGTGATCCCGACCATCGCCCGCCGCCTGTCCCCTTGACCCTTTCCGAGGAGTTCACCGGATGAGCCACAGGAGGTGGGACCGGTGCGCGACGACCAGCTCCGCACGATCTTCACCTGCTGCCATCCGGCGCTGTCGCCGCTTGCGCAGAGCGCGCTCACCCTGCGCCTGCTCGGCGGACTGGGGGTGGGCAGATCGCGCGGGCCTACCTGGTGCCCGAAGCGACCGTCTCCCAGCGGACCTGTGCCTGGAAGCGGTTCGCCTGGCCAGGGCGCTCGCCGAATTGATGCCCGATGGGCCGGAGGTGCTCGGGCTGCTGGCGCTGCTCCTGCTTACCGAAGCCCGGCGGCCCGCGCGAGTGGGGCCTTCGGGTGAGCTGGTGGTGCTCGCCGAGCAGGACCGGTCGCTGTGGAACCGGGAATTGATCGCCGAGGGACATCAGCTGGTACGGCGGTGCCTGCGCCGTGATCAGTCGGGCCCCTACCAGTTGCAGGCCGCGATCAACGCCGTGCACGCCGACGGGCCGGCGACCGACTGGTCGCAGGTGCTGGCGCTCTACGACCAGCTGCTGCGCCACACCCCGACCCCGATCGTGGCGCTGAACCGCGCGGTCGCCGAGGTGCACGGACCGGCGCCGGCGCCGGCCAGCATCGATGAACTGAACCTGCCGGGCTGCCACCTGTTGCCCGCCACCCGCGCGGACCTGCTCACCCGCCTCGACCGCACCGCCGATGCCATCGCCGCCTACGACGAGGCCATCACCCTGGCCACCAACGACACCGAACGAACCTTCCTGCAGAGGCGACGAGCACGCCCAGGGCGGGAGGCTCGAGATGAGATGACAAGGAGCGTGGACACCGTGGACACCGTGGACCAAGAGAACGTGAGCGCGGCCCTGACTGTCGCCGTACCCGCCGCGAAGGTGTTCGCGGTGCTGGCGGACCCGACGACCCATTCCGCGATCGACGGCACCGGCTGGGTGCAGGAAGCTGCCGACCGGGCGCCGCTGACCGAGGTGGGGCAGATCTTCCGGGTGGACATGTATCACGCCGACCATCCGAACGGTGACTACCAGGTGGTCAACAAGGTCCAAGTGCTCGCCCCCCCGCGCGCCATCGCCTGGCTGACGGGGCAGGAGAAGGAAAACGGTCACCTGGAGTTCGGCGGCTGGATCTGGCGCTACGACCTTGCGCCGCTCGGTCCGTCCGAGACCGAGGTCACGCTCACCTACGACTGGTCGGCAGTGCCGCAGTCCATCCGGGAGTACCTCCACTTCCCGCCATTCGGCCCTGAGCACCTCATCAACTCGCTGCACCATCTGGCCGAGCTTGCCTCCGGTAGGTGATGTCGTCGACCACGATGACCATCGGTATGTGAAGCGGCTGTGTGGGGAGCTTGGTGGGGGCGTCCGGGGCCGGTTCGTCAGTCCCGGACGCCCCCGCGTGAGACGTTCAGTCAACCCAGACGCAGGGAAGGCCCTTCGACGCGTAGCCGCCTCCGCCCAGAGATTCCCCACTGAGCTTGCCCCGCTTTGGCGGACACCTTCGGTGTGGTGGTCAGGCCACGCAAGCGGCCTCGTAGGCGGCAGGGCTAACGTAGCCCAGACTGCTGTGCAGCCGGTGCAGGTTGTACCAGCCTTCGATGAACTCGAAGACCGCGCTGCGGGTGACGGCCCGGCTGGGCCAGGCCCGATCATCGAGCAGTTCGCCCTTCAGCGTGGCGAAGAACGACTCGGCCAGGGCGTTGTCCGAGCATTGGCCCTTGCGGCCGACCGACAGTCGTACCCCGAGCCGCTCGGCCAGTTCGGCGAATGCCCCGCTGCTGTATCGGCGGCCGCGGTCCGAGTGGAAGATCACTTTCTGGGCGGGGCGGCGTCGCCGGCAGGCCGAGGACAAGGCGTCGGCGACCAGCTCGGTGCGCAGGTGATCGGCGGTGGCCCAGCCAACCACCCGGCGTGAGGCGATGTCGATGACCGTGGCCAGATACAGCCGGCCCTCCTCGGTGGGAAGGTAGGTGATGTCGCCGCACCAGCGGGTATCGATCGCGGCCGTATCCGGGGTGAAGTCACGGCCGATGAGGTCCGGGCGCATCGCGGCGCGCGGATCAACGATGGTGGTCTGCTGTCGGCGGCGCCGGTGGCGGCCCTGCAACCCGGCCGCGCGCATCAGCCGGGCCACCCGGCGCCGACCGCAGCCGGTCCCTTCCTGCTGCAGGACCGCGTGGATCCGCGGAGCGCCGTAGGTGCCGCGCGAGTATCGATGGATCTCGGTGATGCGTGCGGCCAGGTGTCCATCACGTACCGCCCGAGGACCAGGGGCGCCCTGGCGACGGGCATAGAAGGCGGCTCGGGAGACCTGCAGCAGCTCACACGCCCGTTTGACGTTGTGACCGCTCTGCTTTTCCGCCTCGATGAAGGGGTGCACCGTGGCCCGCTTGAGGATGTCGACGTCCTCGCGCAGGCGGCGATTCTCCCGCCGCAGCGCGGCTAGTTCCTCGCGTTCGTCGCTGGTCAGCCCGTCATGTTGGCCGGTGTCGACTTCGGCCTGGCGGATCCAGTCGCGTACCGCGGTCTCGGTCAGATCGAAGTCCCTGGCCACCTGGCCGATCGAACGATCTCCGCGCTGGCACAGCTCGACGATCTCGGCTTTGAACTCACGGGCGAACGAGCGGCGAGGGCGCGGTTTCTTCTTCCCCATGTTCTCCATCATGGACATCCTTCCGGGGGCGAGCCCCTGATCTCGGATGTCCGTCAAACCGGATCAAGCTCACGACAACCAGTGCGAGCTTGAGGGTACGTCGCAGCCAGAACGGCCAAGGGGCAAGTCAGAGCTCGGCGAGGTACTCCGCGTTACCGCGGATGGCGGCCTCATACCGCTTGACCTCGGAGGTGTCCACGCTGTCCGCGACGACCAGCAGCAGCGCGGCGAGCGCCGCGTCCTTGCGCCCGGCTGCGTGCAGTGTGAGTGCCCTGAAGACCCGCAGCGAGTCCGACTCCGGGAACTCGGCGCAGGCGGTGTCGAACAGTGCCAGCGACTCGTCGATCCTGCCCAGGTTCCGCAGCGTGCTGCCGTACTGCAGAAGGCACTTGCGGCGCGTTTCGCCGCTCAGGTGGGGCAGGGCGCGCTCGTAGTAGCCGACTGCGCGCTCCTCCTGCCCGGCGGTGTCGTACGAGCCGCCGACCTCGTACAGCACATACGGGTTGTCGGGATGCTCGGCGAGCAGTCGTTCGAAGAAGTCGATCGTGGGCTGCATGTTCGCCCGGTCGCGCCGCGCAAACGCCCGCTCGATCGTCGCGGCCAGTTCAGGGGTCAGTTCAGTCGTCATGGCCATATCCTGCCGCGCCGACCGCCGACCGCACGAGGACCACCCCAGATAGAGAGTCCGGCCAGATACCTCTGAAGATTCCCGGCCGGATTGCTCTGAAGGTCACAGGTTATCCGGGGAGATCATACTCACACTCCCCGGAGAAGACGACTTATCCGGGATCCTTATAGACGAAGGATCGAAACCCCAGGGTGCGAATGGCCGACGCCTGACTTTGCGCTTTTCAGTATCACCGGAATCTCGATCTGCCTGGCGCAGGCGGTACGGTCACGATCTATGACGACAGCCGGGTCAGGCGGAGGCTCCGCGAAGGACAACCAACACAAGGGAGCCTGTCTGATCTGCAGGAAGTCTGCCAGAAATACCGGCGTCGGCAGAAAACCGAGGCAGGCGCCTGGGCGCACGCACGCTACATGCCCACGCCCGTACCGGTCGGGGACAAGTCAACGAAATCGGCCAGGAAGGCAGTGAGCGGTCTGCAGAGCAGGGCTCGCAACGCGAGCATGACAGGCTGCGAGGTGGCGACGCGATTCGTCAGCCCCTACGTCGGTTGCAGGCGGGAGTATCCGGCACAGACGCTGATCGAGAAGGTCGAGCAGGGTGGGCGCATCGTCATGCGCAGAAGCGATCCAAGTGCGGGCGTAGGTCCTGACATGGTGCCGAGTACGGCGGCGATCTCGTCCACGCCGAGCGTGGCGGTCTTGGTGAGGACCGGCTCACCGTCGAGGGGCCGGATGCCGTCCCTCAGACGGACGAACCCGCGGGCTGAAGGCGTCGGCTGGTCGGCCTCCGGGCCGATCCGGTCGGTCCCGGACGAGCGGGGAGACCCAGGACCTGGTGGTGCGCCCGGCGGAGAATCCGGCCGGTGGAGGAGCGGAACGCGGCGGAGCCGCGCGGGACCCTCAGCGGAAGGAGCGGCGATAGGCGGCCGGGGTGGTGCGCAGGGCGGTGTGGAAGCGGCGGCGGAGGTTGACCGCCGAGGAGAGGCCGACGCGGGCGGCGATGGTCTCGACGGGCAGGTCGGTCTCCTCCAGCAGGGCGCGGGCGGCGGCCAGGCGGCGCTCCAGCAGCCAGCGGGCGGGCGGGACGCCGAGCTGGTCGGTGAACTGGCGGGTCAGGGTGCGGGAGGAGACGCCCGAGTAGGCGGCCATGTCCTCGACGGCGATCTGGTCGGGCAGGCGCGACAGGAGCCATTCGAGCAGGGGGGCCAGGGAGTCCGGCATGGGGCCGGTGGTGGGGAGGGGAGGGTACTGGCGCTGGCAGCCCTCGCGGTGCGGGCCGGCGGCGAGCTGGCGGCCGATGCGCATGGCGTGCGCCGCGCCGTGCTCCTGGAGGACCTGGTGAAGGCAGAGGTCGAGGGTGGCGGCCGAGGCTCCGGCGGTGGCGACGTCGCCGTGATCGACGTAGATGACGGTGTCGTCGGGGATGACGCGGAGGTGGCGGGCGGCGAGTTCGCCGGAGAGTTCCCAGTGGACGGAGGCGCGGCGTCCGTCCAGGAGGCCGAGGGCTGCGGGAACGAAGATTCCGGCGCAGACGGCGACGATGCGGGCGCCTCGGGCGTGGGCGTGGGAGACCGCGTGCAGTACGGCGGGCGAGGGGGTGAGGATCCAGCTCGCGATCACCACGGTGTCGGCGTCGTCGAGGGCTTCGAGGCCGCTGTCCACCTGGATGGGGGTGCCGAGGGTGGTGGGGAGGGAGCCGGGGTGTTCGGCGCACAGGCTGAAGCTGTAGTGCTGGGTGATGTCGGGGCCGTGGTAGCCGAAGACGGCCGAGGCGGAGGTGACCGGGTAGAGCTCCTGGTTCGGGGCGACCACAGCGACCACGCGATGCGGGCTGGGAGGCGTCGGGGGCGTTTCCGGGCAGTCCAGAGGCATGGCGTAAATATACTCAATGATGTCATTTGAGACACCGGTGCTGTGATCTGGAAAAATAAAGAATCAGGGCTCATGTGGACAAGGAGCTTCGCCCTCTACTTCGGGGCCCGCACGATCTCGCTGCTCGGTGACGCGATGATGCCCGTCGCCTCGGCGCTGGCCATCGGGAGGATCTACGGGATCGCGGGCGTCGGCTACGTGCTGGCACTCTGGACCGCGTCTGCCGTGCTGGTCATGTTGTTCGGCGGGGTCGTCGCCGACCGGATCGGCGCCCGGCGTTTGATGATCGGCGCGGACGCGGTCAGGGTCGTCACCCAGGGGGTCGTGGCCATCGCCTTCCTGGACGGTGCCCCGCCGTACCCCCTGCTGCTGGTGACGGCGTTCGTGTCGGGCATGGCCGCCGGGATGTTCGAACCGGGCGTCAACGGCATGGTTCCCCTGGTCGCCGAAGATCCGCAGCGGGCCAACGCGACACTGAAGATCGCTGAGGCGGTCACCCATCTCGCGGGTCCCGCACTGGCCGGAGTCCTCATCGCCGCCGCCGGGCCGGTCGTCGTCTACACGGTGGACGCCGCGACGTTCCTGGTCAGCGGGGTGTGCTTACTGCTGCTCCGGGTCGCCGTCCCCAGGACGGAGCCCTCCGACGTGCTGAGCGACCTGCGCAGGGGCTGGGAGGAGTTCACGGCCATGAACTGGATGTGGTCGGTCATCCTGGTCTGGGTGTTCTGGGGAGTCCTGGTGATCGGGCTGTACGTACCGCTGTCGTCACAGGTCATCGGGGCCGAATACGGCTGGGTGATGATGGCGCTCGGCCTCGGCACCGTGCTGGGCGGGCTGGTGGCGATCAGGCTCAGGCCGCGCAGGCCGCTGGCGGCCGGGGCGGTGGCGTTGAGCGGGTACGCGGCGGTGCCGCTGACGGTCGCGCTCGGGCTGCCGCTGCCGCTGCTGATGGGCGGGCACCTGCTCGGGGGGTGCGCGTTGGCGTTCTGGTCGGATGTGGTCGACCAGCGTGCAGACGCAGGTGGCGCCGGACGTGGTGAACCGGGTCAACGCCTACCAGGTGGCCGGGTCGGTCGCGGGCATGGCGGCCGGGCAGGCGCTGGCCGGGCCGGTCACCGCGCTGGTCGAACCGCGCACCTTCATGCTGGGGTCGGCTCTGGTGACGGCCGGCGTGGTGGCGGCACTGCTGGTGATCAAGCCGGTCAGGCGGCTGGGCCGGGAGCCCCGGGAGGCCGCAGACCGGTCGGTCCCGGTCGTGGCCGGCGTGGCGCCGTAGCCGGTCATCACGGTCGCGCAGGACGGCCTTGGCCAGTCCCTCGCTGTCGAGGACGAGGGTGCCGCCGGGAACAGCGGGAGAACGGGATGGGCGCGGCCCCTTTCTGCCGTATTCCGGCCGCACCCTTAGAGCGCCTAACAGAATGAGTTCTGCTGTGCTTTGATCTCTCGCTGTAGCGATGGTGAGAGGGGTGGGCGGGTGGCGCGGCTGAAGCCGTGG
>NZ_JBVJIA010000066.1:0-12994 GCF_055586505.1 Streptosporangium sp. NPDC050148
AGAGGCCCGGTGGGGAGGAGGGGGGGGTGAAGCCGAGGGGGGAGGGAATAGGGGAGAGAACAACGGTGGGGGGGGCCGTTGTGTGTGGGGGGGCGGGGGGGGCCGGCCGGCGGCGGCCAGGCAGGCCTGGCCGCTGGATACCACCTGCGCCGGGCAGGGGTGGACTTCGTCATCTTGGACGCCCAAGACGAGCCGGGCGGGGCATGGCGGCACATCTGGCCGTCTTTGCGGTTGTTCTCCCCTGCCCCCTACAGCTCGCTGCCGGGCCGGATGATGCCCGCTCCCGAAGGGGGCGGCTACCCGAGCGCGGCCGACACGGTGGCCTACCTGACCGACTACGAGCAGCGCTACGAATTGCCGATCATCCGGCCGGTCGCCGTGTCGGCCGTGCGCGACGGCGGTGAACGGCTGGCCGTCGAGACCGCCACCGGCACCTGGCATACTCGCATCGCACTCAGCGCGACCGGCACCTGGAGCAGGCCGTACGTGCCGCACTACCCCGGTATCGGTGACTTTCGCGGGCGGCAGCTGCACACAGCGGCCTACATCGGCCCCGCGCCCTTGCGCGGGCAGCGCGTGGTCATCGTGGGCGGCGGCAACTCCGCCGCGCAGATCCTCGCCGAAGTCTCCACCGTCGCCGACACCACCTGGGCCACGCTGCGCCCGCCGCGGCTGCTGCCCGACGACGTCGACGGCCGGGCCCTGTTCGGCCTGGCCACCCGGCGTGCCCGTTCCGCCGACGCGCCCGCCATCGGCGACCTGGGCGACATCGTGGCCGTTCCCGCCGTGCGAGAGGCCCGCGACCGAGGCGCGCTCAAAGCCGAGCCGATGTTCGCCCGCCTGACCCCGACCGGGGTGGCCTGGGCCGACGGCACCACCCTGGCCTGCGACACCATCATCTGGTGCACCGGCTTTCGGCCCGCACTTGGCCACCTGGCTCCACTGAAACTCCGCGGCCCCGGCGGGGTGATCCCCACCGACGGCACCCGCGCGTTCGGTGAGGCGCGAGTGCACCTGCTCGGTTATGGCGACTGGACCGGCCCGGCCTCGGCCACCCTGATCGGCGCCGCCCGCACAGCGCGCACCACCGTGGCCGAGGTGATGCGTCAGCTGGCGCTTTGATCCTCGCCGGCCACCGCAACGCCGGCCTCCTGGGCCCACGTGCTGATCTGATCCCAGTGGCCGCCCCAGGCACCGGGATTGAGAGTGCCGTCTCTGCGGATCTGCTGGTTCTCCGCCACTCCGTAGGTCTGAAACAGGTCATTGCACAACGCGGCGGTGGCGCGGGCCAGTAGTTGCCCGTCGTCGGCCAGGTCATCCAGCGACAGTGCCGACTCCCCGAAGGCCAACCGGATGAAGCGCGTGCCCAGCGGCCGATGGGCGTCGATGATGCGGGTCGTGGTGGTGAGGTCAACGCGGTAGCGGACGAGGTCGGGGTTGTCGAAGGGCCAGGCGCTCTCCAGCTCCGGCCTGGGCGACACGACCGGGTGCAGATGGGTGTCGGCCACCAGCATCACCCGTGCCATCGCCGATCCGGTCGCGGCGGCGCGGTCACGTGCGTGGCGAGCCAGGTAGCGCAGAGCGCTGGCCGTCCGGCTGACGATTTCGGCGTCCAGGACGCACACCGTGAGCTTGTCGCTGGCGGCCGGGGAAATGGCGGTCGGGTGGATAGTGAAGGTGGCACAGCCGTCGGTATAGAGCTGGGCACGCACGGCATGGACGGTGGTGGTGTCGGCCTCGGCGATCAAGCGACGGTGAGCCACGCTGACGCTGTCGAAGGTGGCGGTGCGGGCGCCCAGCATCACCACCTCGTTCATGGTGTGCTCGCGGAAATCACGCGCTTTCGCCTGGTCCAGCAGCAGGTCTCCCGGTAGATCCGGTACCACGGTGACCACCAGCAGCGGTCTGGGGTAGCCCTGGCGGGCGCTGGTCACCGCGGCGGCCAGGACCGCCTGATCCTCCACCTCGCGCAGGCGGTCGACCTGGTCGCCGGCGCCCATGAGGCGACGCCGGTAGGCAGCGGCGATCTCCGGCTCGCTCAGCCATACCTTGTCGGCTCCGTGCCGACGCGGCCAGCGCAGCGGGCTTTCGTTCTTCTGCGCCGGGTTGGACACCGCGTGCGGGGCTTGGGAACTGGGCGGAATCGAAATCAGCAGGAACCCTTGATCGGGAGTGGCGGGGTTGGGCACCTCACGCATGGCAAAGCGCGGCATGGGGTGCACGCGGGCGGCGACCGCGTTGCGGATACGCGACTGCAGCCGCTGAAAGCGCACGTCCATCACCTTGGAGGGGATATCGCCGACATCGGCCATCCCGACGATGATCAAGCCACCGATGTGGTTGGCGAAGGTGGCGACATCGACGGCGACGTCGTCGTTGCCCTTCTCCTTGCGCTCCTTGTCCCCGTCAGGAATGTCGACCTTGTAGTCCAGGTCCTCGGCCTCACGGGCGTCAAGATTGCCGACGAGAGCGGCGATCTGAGCGTAGGTGACCAGAGGCACGGGAGCGCCGAGCAGGGCCTCCAGGCGGCGAGGGCTGTGCAACATCAACAGCGGGTCTCCTTCAACCACGGTGACGATCAGATCTCTTCGGCCACCGTAGAGCACCACCTGACCCGATTGTCAGCAAATGCGTACTCACCGTGTTCGCCATCGACGTGGAGGCCCACTGTGCCCGTCGGCGACCCACGAGTCCTTTCGACGGAGTGCCGGCACCACCGCCGACAGATTGATTAGATTTCCATCTAACTTGACGTGCATCTAAACAATGTGGAATGGTGGTCTTACTTAAATATTCATCTAACTGGTGGGTGGGGTGCCGCGTCTCACCCGTGCAAGGCAGGCCGCGGGTGCTGCTGAGCGCGCACTTCGACGGGGTGGGCGATGACCCGGATCGTCGCCTGCCCGCCGCGGCCGACAACGCCTCCGGGGTGGCCGCGGTCTTGGAGGCCGCCCGCGTTCTGCGCGCCTCGTTGACGGCGCCGGTGGATCTGTCGGTGTCCTTCCTGGACGCCGAGGAGACCGGGGCGTGGGGGTCAGCACACCACGCCTCCCACGTGGCGGCGGGCACTGTGGTCATCAACCTGGACGGGGCCGCGCGGCTGCACCAGGCGGCTGCGGTCGAGGCGGGTGGGCCCGCGCATGGGCTGCTGGCCGCCATGGACGGGGCCGCGCGCCTGACCGGCGTGCCGTTGCGGGCCGGGGCGATGGCCTCCGACAACCGCCGTTACGCCACGGCGGGGCTGGCCGCGATCGGCATCGGGATGGGCATGCCCGGCTACCAGACCCCCGCCGAGACCCCCGATCGCGTCGAACCGGACACCGTGGTGGCCGCCGCGCGGTTGCTGGTGGCCACCGTGTGGCTGCTGGCCGGGTCGCCACAGACCTGAGGCAGATACCCGGCCGTGTCCCCGACCACCACCCCGCCCCGTCCGGCCCGTCCGCGCAGAGGAAGATGGTGGTTACTCGATGTCGAGCTCGGCGATCAGTTTCTCGATGCGGGTGCGGATCTCGTCGCGGATCGGGCGCACAGCCTCGATGCCCTGCCCGGCCGGATCGTCCAGTTTCCAGTCCTCGTAGCGCTTGCCGGGGAAGAAGGGGCAGGTGTCTCCGCAGCCCATGGTGATGACCACGTCGGAGTCCTGGACGGCCTCGGTGGTGAGGATCTTCGGTTTCTGGTCGGTGATGTCGATACCGACCTCGGCCATCGCGGCCACGGCGGCCGGATTGATGTTCTCGGCAGGCTCCGAGCCGGCCGAGCGGACCTCGACGCGACCGGCGGCCAGGTGGGTGAGCCAGCCGGCGGCCATCTGGGAGCGTCCGGCGTTGTGCACGCAGACGAACAACACGCTGGGCGTATCAGGCATGAACCGATCCCTCGGTGGTGGGGGTAGGGGTGAACAGGCGGCGAGCCCAGAGGCTGACGTAGACCAGGGCGACCAGGACGGGCACCTCGATGAGCGGGCCGACCACCCCGGCCAGGGCCTGGCCGGAGGTGACGCCGAACACGCCGATCGCGACCGCGATGGCCAGCTCGAAGTTGTTGCCCGCCGCGGTGAAGGCGAGCGTGGTGGTGCGCTCGTAGGACAGGCCGATCGCCCGGCCGGCCAGGAACGAGCCGCCCCACATGAGGGCGAAGTAGGCCAGCAGCGGCAGCGCGATGCGGGCCACGTCCCCGGGCCGGGAGGTGATGGTCTCCCCCTGCAGGGCGAACAGGACGACGATGGTGAACAGCAGCCCGTACAGGGCGACGGGCCCGATCCTGGGCAGGAAGCGCTCCTCGTACCAGTCGCGGCCGCGTGCGCGTTCGCCGAGCCTGCGCGACAGGTATCCGGCGACGAGGGGGACGCCGAGGAAGACGAGCACGTACCGGGCGATGTCCCAGGCCGAGACCCGCAGCGCGGTGCCCTCGCCCAGGCCCAGCAGGCCGGGCAGGACGTCGAGGTAGAACCAGCCGAGCAGGCCGAAGGCGATCACCTGGAAGATCGAGTTGATGGCGACCAGGACGGCGGCGGCCTCGCGGTCGCCGCAGGCCAGGTCGTTCCAGATGAGGACCATGGCGATGCAGCGGGCCAGCCCGACGATGATCAGGCCGGTGCGGTACTCGGGCAGGTCGGGCAGCAGCAGCCAGGCCAGCGCGAACATCAGCGCCGGGCCCAGCACCCAGTTGAGCACCAGTGAGGCGAACAGCAGGCGGCGGTCGCCGGTGACGGTGCCCAGGCGGTCGTAGCGGACCTTGGCCAGCACCGGGTACATCATCAAAAGCAGGCCCAGCGCGATCGGCAGGGAGATGTCGCCGACCCTGACCGCCTCCAGCGCGGAGTTCAGGCCGGGCACCAGCCGCCCGAGCAGCAGTCCGGCGGCCATGGCCAGGCCGATCCACACAGGCAGGAGGCGATCCAGGGTGGACAGCGCGCCCATCACGCCGCTCTGACTCGCGGCAGCCTGGGTTGGGGGTGGGTTTGAGGACATGGATCTTCCCTAACGATGCAGCGGTGCGAGCTCAGACGGTGGCGGGGGTGTTCAGCAGGGCCGACAGCTCCGTCAAGGTCTCGGGGACCAGGCGGTAGTAGACCCAGGAGGCGCGCCGCTCGGAGGTCAGGAGCCCGACCTCTTTGAGCACCTTGAGGTGATGGCTGATGGTGGGCTGGGACAGTTCGAAGGCGCCGGTGATGTCGCATACGCACACCTCGCCGCCCGAATGGCTGGCCACGATCGACAGGATCCGCAGCCGGACCGGATCTCCCAGGGCCTTGAACACCCGCGCGATCCCGGCGGCCTGCCCGGCGTCCAGGGGCTTGCGAACCAGCGGCGGGCTACACTCAAGGATCTGCAGCAACTCCATCAGACCTCCGGATATAGATGTTTATCGAAGTCATGCACTGTCTATATTGACAGGTATCTATGGATGCTCGGGGTGTGGGGGTTAGCTGACCGGCACGCCGAGCTCGCCAAGGAGGGTGCGCACCCGGCGCTCGATCTCGTCGCGGATCGGGCGCACCTGCTCGGCGCTCTTGCCCGCCGGGTCCTCCAGCTCCCAGTCCAGGTAGCGCTTGCCGGGAAAGATCGGGCAGGTGTCCCCGCAGCCCATGGTGATCACCACGTCGGCGGCCCGGAGGATCTCCTCGGTCCACGGCTTGGGGAACTCCTTGGAGATGTCGATGCCTGCCTCGGCCATCGTGGTGATCGCAGCCGGGTTGATCTCCGTGGCGAACTCCGAGCCGCCCGACCAGGCCACGGCGTGCTCGCCGGCCAGATGCTGGAAGAAACCGAGCGCCATCTGGGAGCGGCCGGCGTTGTGCACGCACAAGAACAGCACGATCGGCCGCCCGTCGCTTTTGCCCTCGACGCGGGCCAGGGCGTGCAGCCGCTGGCGGGCGAAGCGTTCGGCCAGCAGCGGCAGGAAGTTGGCCACCGCGGCGCGGGTGGCGAACTGGTCGTAGCTGGTGTGCAGGAACCGCTCGATCGTCTCGACCGAGAAGGTGCCGGCGAACTCCTCGCCCAGCCGTCGGGCCGCGGTGGCGAGCGCCAGCTGCTGGTCGATGGTCAGGTCGTCGCGCTTGTCGGTACTGGTCATCGCTGACTCCCGGGACATCCATACACAGCATCGATGAGTGCCTAATTCGACTCATGCCGATATTGGCATTCATCGATCCCAGTCGGGGTAAACGGCGCGTGAACAGCCGATGTGCGCCTTCGCCGCCCAAGGCCGCTCGGAGACAAAGCCCTGTCAGGGAGCATCAGGCCGAGACGCTGCCGGTGCGGGCCTTTCAGCGAGGAAATCGTCGGACCGCAGGAGGTCGCCAGAACGTGCAGTCCTGAATTCCAGTGATCACGGCGGTTTTCTCAGCCCCGCACGTCGCCCGCCGGGGGCGTTAGGAGATCGTAGAAGCCGACCCGCGTGCGGCGCGGGCGCCGGGCGGCAAGGAGCGTGCTGGGCATGAGTACGGACGAAGCCGCCCTCCCCTCCCGCACGGCGGGTTCGGCGCCGCTGGTCTTCACCGCCGGGGCGGCGGTGGGCCCGCTGGGCGAGATGATCGGCCTGGGCGGCGCCGAATTCCGGCTGCCGCTGTTGATCGGCCTGTTCGGCTTCGCCGCACTGTCGGCCGTCATCGTGAACAAGGCGATGAGCCTGATCGTGGTGCTGGTCGCCCTGCCCGCCCGCCTGGCCGCCGTCTCGCTGGCCGAGCTGGGCGCGCACTGGCCGGTGGCGGTCAACCTACTGAACCGGAAGCCTTGCCGGGGCGTGGGTCGGGGCATCGTGGGCGGTGCGGATGCGCACCGCCACCCTGTACAAGGTGCTGGCGGCCCTGATGGTGGGCATGGCCGTGGCCCTGGTGTTCACCCACACCACCGCCCTGGGCTCGATGGTGCTGCCCGCCCCGGTACAAGCGCTCACAGGGGTGGCGGCCGGGTTCGGCATCGGCGTGGTCGCCGCGATCATGGGTGTAGCCGGCGGTGAACTACTGATCCCGACGATCGTGCTGCTGTACGCCGTCGACATCAAGACCGCCGGCAGCCTGTCGCTGCTGGTGTCGCTGCCCACCATGCTGGTCGCCTTCACCCGCTACAGCTGCGACGGCAGCTTCGCCGTCCTGGGCTCCAACCTGTGACTTCCGCACCCGGGCGGAACTCGTCGAGGCCGCCCTGGCCGACGCGATGCGCGCCGGCGAGGAGGCGCTGTCGTCGGTCGATCTGACCGGGGACGCGCGCGAGGCCCTGGCGCGGCTGCTGGAGTCCAGCTGGTCCCTGGTGGCCGAGTCCGTGGCGCTGTCGATCGCCGCCCAGAAGGCCCTTCCCGCCGGGCGCCTTCGCGAACTGCACGCCGCCCCCGCCAGACGCGTCGAGGAGCTCATCGCCCGGGGCCAGAGCCAGGGCGCCTTCCGCACCGACCTGCCGCTTCCCTGGCTGGTCAACGTCCTGCACTACATCCTCAAGGGCGCCGCCGAGGAGAACAGGGCCGGACGCGTGGAGACCGGGGACGTCGCCCGCCTCGTCATCGCCACGGCGCTGTCGATCCTGGCTCTACCCCCATCGGGCTTTTCCTCCCCTCCGCGTTGACACGCCGCCCCGTGGCGCCCGTTTTCCCCCAAGGGGCCCAGGAGGCGCAGCACCTGTGGTCTGGCAATCATGACCGTCCACGCATCGCGTCGATGAGCATGTCGGGCAAGGCCTCCAGTGCCACCAGGCGGGTCGACAAAGCGTCCAGGGGGTCGCGGCGCCTGCGATAGCGCAGCACGGCGCCGGAGCGGACGGCCGCAATGTTGGTCAGGGGATCGACGGCAGTCACCGTCAGGTGCGGCGCGTCCGGCACGCCGAGCCGGACCGGCAGCACCCATACCGTCTCCAACGCTTCGGCGGATGCGATCACTATCGCAATCAGGGCCGCGGCACCGGCATCGTCGCCACCGGTTTCGTGGATCACCGGCGCCCCGACGGCAGCGCCAGCACTTGCGCCTGCGCCGGCGTTGAGCCGCCGGCGAACTACCCGCTCCTCGGCGAACAGGGAGGGCGGTGCGCACTTCACCGAGCTGACGCAATCGTGTGCACCTGGCGACAGGGATCGCATCGGCCGATGATTCCCTCTTGGCAAATTAACCCCCCGGGGGTATGTTGAAGCCCACGTCGACATACCCCACCCGGGTACACGTGAGAGGAGAATCCCATGTGCACGGCATGTGCGTGCGGTACCGCGGACAGCACGTCCCCGCAGGAGACCAGCGGCGACAGCGTCTACCAGGTCAGCGGAATGACCTGCGGGCACTGCGCCTCGTCGGTCTCCACCGAGATCGGCAAGGTCACCGGCGTGACCGGCGTCCGGGTCGACCTGGCCACCGGCACCATCACCGTCGGCGGGAGTGGCTTCTCCGGCGAGGAGATCCGCGCGGCCGTGGAACAGGCGGGCTACACACTGACCGAGCCCTCGCCGGCCGCCTCCTGAGGCGACCCGCCCGCACGAACGAACGGTGGGCGCGCACTGGCATGCACGCCCACCCACGGGGCCGGTCCGACTCGACATCACACCCAACCCCACGACGCATCCTGCCACCACGGCACCGGTGCGAGAAATCAGGAGTACGGCATGAACGCCGTCGATCCCCGCAGGTGGCGGGCACTCATCGTGCTCGCCGCCGCGCAGTTCATGGTCATCATGGACACCTCCATCATCGGCGTTGCGCTGCCCGACATGCAGCGCGACCTCGGCTTCTCCCCCGGCGGCCTGCAGTGGGTGTTCAACGCCTACGTCATCGCCTTCGGCGGCCTGCTGCTGCTCGGCGGCCGACTGTCGGACCTGTTCGGCGCCCGCAAGGTCTTCACCACCGGCTGGGTCGTCCTGATCGCCGGTTCCGTCGTCGCCGCGCTGGCCGGTGACGCCTGGACCGAGATCCTCGGACGCGCCGTCCAGGGCATCGGCGGCGCGCTCATCGCACCCGCCTCCATGACCCTGCTCATGATGCTCTTCGGCCACGACCCGCGTGAGCTCGGCAGGGCCATGGCCCTGTACGGCGCCGCGGCACCGGCGGGCGGCACCGCCGGGGTCTTCCTGGGCGGCGTCGTCACCGAATACCTCAGCTGGCCCTGGGTGTTCATCGTCTACGTCCCTATCGGCCTGGCCACCCTCGCCGCCGTCCCGGCGCTGCTGCCTGCCGTCTCGGGCAGGCGCGGCTCCGTCGACGCGCTGGGCGCGATCGCGGTGACCGCCGGTGTCGCCCTGGCGGTCTACGCCGTCGTCAGGGCCCCCGAGCAGGGCTGGGGCTCGGCCGCCACGCTGGCGGGGCTCGGCGGGGCGGTTGCGCTGCTGGCGCTGTTCCTGGTGGTCCAGCGCACGGTCCGCGAACCCCTGATGCCGCTCGGTGTGTGGAGGACACCCGGCCTGGCCACCGCCAACCTCGCGATGGCCCTGCTCGGGGCGGCCTGGATCCCGATGTGGTACTTCCTCAACCTCTACCTGCAGCAGGTGCTCGGCTACGGCGCCTTCCCCAGCGGGGCGGCCCTGCTGCCGATGACCGTCGCCATCATGATCTTCATGATCGGCGTCACCGCGAGGCTGATGGGCAGGTTCGGCGCCAAGCCGCTGATCGTCACCGGCCTGCTCGTCCTGGCCCTGGGTCTGGCCGGCCTGTCGCTCGCCAGGCCCGGCGGGACGTTCGCCGTCGACGTGCTGCCCGCCTCGCTGATCGCCGCGGTCGGCATGTCCCTGGCCTACATCCCCGCGATGATGTCGGCCATGTCCGGTGTGCGTCCCGAGGAGAGCGGCCTGGCCTCGGGGATCGTCAACACCACCTACCAGGTCGGCTCCGCGCTCGGCCTGGCCGTGATGACCGCGGTCGCCACCTCCCGGGGAGCCGCCGAGACGGGCGACCCGCTCGCGCTCACCGATGGTTTCCAAGCCGCCTTCATCGGGGCCGGGGTCGTGGCCGTCGCCGGTGCCGTACTGACCCTGCTGCTCATGCGAGTGCCCAGGCAGGCGGCGCAGCCCCAGGCGCAGGAGTCCCGATCGGTCGGGGTGTAACGCGATCCGCCGGGCGCGCCGTGGGCGCGCCCGGCGGATCACCACGGCCGATCGCACCTAAAAGCCCCAAGATCTTCTAAATTTCTGAAATACCGTAGGGGGGTATATTGTTATGGAGGTGATGACGAAGGGCGGGGACATGCACGGCTACACCCACAACAAGCAGGACCATCTACGGCGGCTGCGCCGGATCGAGGGACAGGCACGGGGCCTGCAGCGGATGGTCGAGGAGGACACGTACTGCATCGACATCCTCACCCAGGTGTCGGCGGCCAACCGGGCCCTGCAGTCCTTCGCGCTGTCGCTGCTGGAGGAGCACCTGGCGCACTGCGTGGCCGAGGCCACCGCCAAGGGCGGCGCCGAGGCCGAGGCGAAGGTCAAGGAGGCCACCGACGCCATCGCCCGCCTCGTCCGTTCCTGATCGAAAAACCCAACGAGCACAAGGAGTGATCGTCATGACCACCACCACCTACACCGTCAAGGGCATGACCTGCGGCCACTGCGTCTCCTCCGTCAAAGAAGAGGTCGCAGAGGTTCCCGGCGTCACCGGCGTCGGGGTGGACCTGGCCGGCGGCCTGGTGACCGTACGGAGCGAAGGCCCGATCGACGCGGCGCGCATCACGGCCGCGGTCCAGGAGGCGGGATATGAAGTGGTGACCTCATGAACACACCGGCCAGACTGGGCGTCTACGCCCTCGGACTCGCCGTGATCTTCGGTGGGGCGCTGGGGGCCGGCAACGCGGTGGGCTCGACCGGGCCCGCCCCCGTGGCGGACGCCCACCCGGCCCACGCGACCCCGTCCGGGAGCCAGGCGGGCAATGACCACGGCGCCCACACCGGCCCGACCTCCAGCCCGGCGGCAGCCGCCCCACCTGTTCCGGGAGGTCTTCAGGTCTCCCAGGACGGTTACACCCTGCTCCCGGAGACCACCGTGGTCGAGCCGGGCAAGGCGAGGGACTTCCGGTTCCGCGTGATCGGCCCCGACGGGAGGCCGGTCACCGCCTACCGTACGGAGCATGGCAAGAAGCTGCACTTCATCGTGGTCTCCCGCGACCTGGACGACTTCCGGCACCTGCACCCCGAGCTGAGCGGTGACGGTGTGTGGTCGGTGAGGCTGGATCTTCCCGGGGCCGGCGCCTACCGGGCGTTCGCCGACTTCGTCCCCGAGGGGGGCCGGGCGATGACCCTGGGCACCGACCTGCAGGCCCCCGGCGATCACACCCCCGGGGCGCCGCCCGCGGTGAGCCGTACGTCCACGGTCGACGGCTACACCGTCACCCTGGAGGGGACCCTGACCCCCGGAGCCTCCAGCAGGCTCACCCTGAAGGTCACCAGGGACGGCCGTCCCGTCACCGACCTGCAGCCCTACCTGGGCGCCTACGGGCACCTGGTCGCCCTGCGCGCCGGGGACCTGGCCTACCTGCACGTCCACCCCGACGGGGAACCCGGCGACGGCAGGACCGCCCCGGGTCCGGAGATCACCTTCCACGCCGAGGTGCCCAGCCGCGGCGACTACCGTCTGTTCCTGGACTTCCAGCACGAGGGAACCGTACGCACCGCCGACTTCACCCTCAGCGCCGGACAGACCATCACCCCCGCAACGCCCCCCACCACAACCCCCACTCCCACCACCAGCTCACATGGCGATCACGACCACTGAGAGCAGACATGACGCACGAAAGGGGAGATGATGGCTTCCGTCACCGATGACAAGCCGCCGACTACCAGCGGCTCGGTCGAACTCTCGATCGGCGGCATGACCTGCGCGTCCTGCGCCAACCGGATCGAGCGCAGGCTCAACAAGCTCGACGGCGTCAGCGCGACCGTCAACTACGCCACCGAGAAGGCCAAGGTCACCTTCCCCGAGGACGTCGCCCCCGCGGACCTCGTCGCCGAGGTGGAGAAGGCCGGCTACACCGCCGTACTCCCCGCCGAGCCGAAGGACGACGCCGCGCGGGACGAGGCGGCGGGCGGGCCGGACGACGCCCTCGGGGCGCTGCGCCGGCGGCTGATCGCCTCCGTGGTGCTCGCGGTGCCGGTGATCGCGATGGCGATGATCCCGGCGCTGCAGTTCACCAACTGGCAGTGGCTCTCGCTGACCCTGGCCGCACCCGTGGTGGTCTACGCCGGCGCGCCCTTCCACCGGGCCGCCTGGACGAACCTGCGTCACGGCGCCGCGACCATGGACACCCTGGTCTCGCTCGGCACGATCGCCGCGCTCGGCTGGTCGCTGTGGGCGCTGTTCCTCGGCACCGCGGGCACCCCCGGCATGACCCACCCGTTCGCGTTCACCATCGAGCGCTCCGACGGCTCGGGCAACATCTACCTGGAGGCCGCCGCCGGGGTGACCGCATTCATCCTGGCCGGACGCTACTTCGAAGCCCGCTCCAAGCGCCGCGCGGGTGCCGCCCTGCGGGCGCTGATGGAGCTGGGGGCCAAGGACGTCGCCGTCCTGCGCGACGGCGTCGAGACCCGCATTCCCGCCGACCGGCTCAAGGCCGGTGACCGGTTCGTGGTCCGGCCCGGTGAGAAGATCGCCACCGACGGCGTGATCGAAGAGGGCACCTCCGCCGTCGACGCCTCCATGCTCACCGGCGAATCGGTCCCGGTGGAGGTGCGCCCCGGCGATGCGGTGACCGGCGCGACCGTCAACGCCGGGGGCCGCCTGCTCGTCCGCGCCACCCGCGTCGGGTCCGACACCCAGCTGGCCCGGATGGCCAGGCTGGTCGAGGACGCCCAGAACGGCAAGGCCCAGGTCCAGCGGCTCGCCGACCGCATCTCCGGCGTCTTCGTGCCGGTCGTGATCGCGCTGGCCGTCGGCACGCTCGGCTACTGGCTGGGCACCGGCGGCGGGGCCGGGGCGGCCTTCACCGCCGCGGTGGCCGTGTTGATCATCGCCTGCCCGTGCGCCCTGGGCCTGGCCACGCCGACCGCCCTGATGGTCGGCACCGGGCGCGGCGCCCAGCTCGGCATCCTGATCAAG
>NZ_JBVJIA010000067.1:0-12594 GCF_055586505.1 Streptosporangium sp. NPDC050148
GAAGCGCAGACAACGCCACGAGCAGGCACAGAAGACGATCAAGGTGTCAAGCATCAAGCGAGGCCAGAGTGTCAACCATCAAGCGAGACAGGACAAAGACGCCTTCGGGACGCCGAGCGGAACGAACTTGCGGCTCATCTGATGAGTAGTTTAGGGTACTTAATGAGTAGTAAGGGTTACTTCAACGGAGGGGTCATGCCATCGATGTCGATCAATCCCGCCCGCGCCCGGCGAAGCCGACTGTTCGACGGCGCACTGTTCACCTGGGGAGTCGCCGCCGCGGTGAACCTCACCGCCACAGGCGTTCACGACGCCCAGCAGGGTGGCGACTGGCCGTCCGGGCTGGAACTCGCCTATCTGCTGTCGTTCCTGCTGGCCGTCCCGGCCCTGGCCGTGGCGGTGTGGGCGAAGGTGACGTTGAAGCGTATGGGCGCGGTCGTGGAGGACGAGCGCACCGTGAGCTCCAACCGGCACGCCTCCACCATCGCCTTGAGCGGGGCGCTGGCCGCCCAGCTCCCGTACTTCTTCGACGTGACGACGACCTCCGGCGCTCAGGCGAAGTTCACCATCGCGGTGGCACTGGTGAGCTACGGCGCGGCCCGGCTGTGGCTCACCCGGGAAGCGTGATGCGCGGCACCGACGGCGGTCATCCGCTGCGCAACCGGATCAAGGTGGCCCGGGCCCAGCACGACCTGACCCAGGAACAGCTCGCCGACCTGGTCGGGGTCACCCGAAAGACGATCAACACCGTGGAGACGGGCAAGTTCGTGCCCTCCACCGTGCTGGCGCTCAAACTGGCGCGGGTCCTGCACGCCAGTGTCGAAGAGCTGTTCTACCTGGACGGCATCGAGTGAAGAGATCAACCATGCGCGACCACGCCATCCGTACGAGCCTCGCCGCGGTGGCCGCACTCGCCGTCCTGACCAACGGCACGCCCGCCACCACCGCCGTCCCCTCCTCATCCTCCGCTACCGGGCCGCACCGCTCCCCGCCGACATGGGGCCCATGCCCTCCTGCGACCCAGCCCTCTCACCCGCGCCAGCAGTGTGCCGACCTGCGAGTACCGCTCGACTACGACCGTCCGCGCGGCCGGCACATCACTGTCAGGCTGGCTCGCATCACCGCCGCCGACCCGGCACGCCGTCTGGGCACCCTGGTGCACCTGGCCGGCGGGCCGGGCGAAAGCGGCCTGGACTGGCCCGCTGACCTGTACCGAGACGGGGCGCCCGGCCTGCGCGACCGCTACGACCTCGTCGGCTTCGACATCCGCGGGCTCGGTCAGAGCACCCCTGTGACGTGCGGCCTTACCGACGCGGGCCCGGGACCGCGCTACCCGGACCCCGACGGCTCGATCGACGCCATGATCGCCTATTCCCGGCGCACCGCCGCGTCCTGCCTGCGGGCCGGCGGCCCGCTCATCCGCCACCTCAGCACCGCCAACGCGGCCCGTGACCTCGACCGTATCCGGGCGGCCCTCGGCGAACGCGTGATCTCCCTGTACGGCATCTCGTACGGCACCTACCTGGGAGCCGTCTACGCCACCCTGTTCCCCCACCGCACCGCTCGCGTCGTCCTCGACAGCGCCGTCGATCCGCGGCGCATGTGGTACGGCTTCATCCGCCTCGGCGGGCGCGGCGTCGCCGAGCGCCTCCCCGATCTCACCGCCTGGGTCGCCGCCAGAGACGACACCTACGGCTTCGGCCGCACCCCCGCCGAAGTGCACCGGCGGTATCGCAACCTCGTCGGCACCCTCGACGCCGCCCCGTTCGAGCACTCCGGCGCCCGCATCGACGGCAACGTATTACGTCACCTGACCCTCGACGCGCTGAAGGCGGCCCAAGAGCGCAGGTTCCCGCAGATCGCCGCTACCTGGGCCTACCTGGCCTCGACGACCCGGGGCGATACTCCGGCGGCCACGACGCAGGCGCCTCCCACCCCCGTGCCACCCGGCGACAACCGGGTCGCCCTCGAAACCGCCGTCCACTGCAACGACGCCACCTGGCCCCGCCGGACCCGCTTCTACGCCGATGCGGTCCGCGCCGACCGCCGCCGCCACCCCGACGACGCCGGCCGCTCGGCCAACATCCGGCCGTGCGCCTTCTGGCCCGCTCCGTCCGAACCGCCCGTGCGCATCACCGGTCAGGGCCCCCGCAACATCCTGGTGGTCCAAAACCTGCGCGACCCCTCCACCCCATGGATCGCCGGTCTCGGCATGCATGACGCCTTCCTCGGGCGAGCGGCCTTGCTCACCGTCGAGGCGGGCGGGCACGGTGTCGTCGGCCACAACGCGTGCGCCACCGGCATCGTCCTGCGCTACCTGACCCAGGACGGGGGGAACGTGCCGCTGCCCACCGAGCGCCGCTGTCCTGCCGGCGGGAACGCCGAATGATCCGGCTCTGGTCAGGCAGGAAAGACGTCGCGGCTCTCAGGCCTGAGGTGGCCGTGGTGCGGCACCGGCCCGTTCCGCGTCCCACCGGTCGAGGAGCCTGGGGAACTCCCGGGCCATGAAGGCGTACATGTCGCGCATGTGCTCGAGCCGGGCCCGGGCGGCGGGGTGGTCCCCCACCGCGCCGAGTCCTTGCTCGGCCAGTGCGGCGAAGGCGGTGAACTCGGCCATCTTCGACCGGAACGCGCGCCCGAAGACGTCGTCGGTCAGCCGGTAGTGATCCCGCCGCGCCCGCGGGGGACGATAGCGCTCGACGAGCCCGCCCCGCTCCAGCTGGTGCAGGGCCACGCTCATGCTGCTCTTGGCCACTCCGAGCCGTTCGCACAAACCGGGGGCGTCGGCGGCGTCGCCGGTGTCGGCGAGCAGGCATCCCATCACCCGGCCCGCGGTGCGGCTCAGGCCCAGCCGCTCGAAGTACAGCCCGGCGCTTTCCACGAACTCCTCGACATCGGCCATGAAGACATCCTAGTTTGTTCGAAACGTTCCGAACACTTAGGATTCTCGTATGGCTCTCCCCGCCCCCCTGACCATCGCCGTCACCGGCGCCAACTCCGGTATCGGCCTGCGGGCGGCGCAGCGACTGGCCGCAGACGGCCACCGGGTCCTGGCCCTGTGCCGCGACCCGCACCGGGGCCGCACCGCCCTGGAGACGATCAACGCCGGCGCCGCCCATCTCGCGGTCCTCGTCATGACCGACCTGTCGGATCCCGCGTCCATCGACGCGGCGGCCGAGAAGATCGCCGGCGAGGTGGGCCACCTCGACGTCCTGATCAACAACGCCGCGGTGTTCGACCAGACGATGCGCACACCCGCGTTCACCACATCCGGTCACGAACTGTTCTGGACGACCAACCATCTCGGCCCCTTCCAGCTCACCGCGCGCCTCAGCCCGCTGCTCGCCGCCGCCCCCCGCCCTCGGGTGATCAACGTCGCCAGCAAGGGACTGGTCACCATGCCGCGCATCACGATCCGCTTCGATCGCCTCGACGATCCCGGCTGGTACAGCCCGACCAGGGCCTACTACCACGCCAAGCTGGCCCAGATCATAACCGCCTACGCGCTGGCCCTGCGGGCGGGCGGCACCTTGGACGTCGCCTGCGTCCGGGTGCCCGCCGTACGGCTCGACGCCGACCGCGTCGCCGCCCTGCCGTGGATCCTGCGAGCGTTGTACGCGCCCAAGAACCGGTTCGCCGTCCCCGCCGAGCACCTGGGCGAGACGTACGCGGCCCTGGCCACCCGCATCGGCACCTGGCGGGAACACGCCGTCCCCGCCGCCACGGACCGGTCCGCGCTGCGCGGCATCTATCTCGACGAGAACCTCCGGCCGGTCGATGCGCCCGCCTTCGCCTACGACGCCGCGGCCCGCGAACGCCTGTGGGCCGTCTCGCAGCAGGCCACCGGCAACCCGTCCTGGGCCTGGTGAGGACCGGGTGCCGCCTGCGCGCCCGGACCGGTGGCGAGCCGGTCCGGGACGGGCCGGTCCAGGACGGGCCGGGCCGGGACGGGCCGGGCCGGGACGGGCCGGGCCGGGACGGCATTCGGTCACCGTGCCGCTTCGAACAGGAACCCGTCCCCGTCCGGCCCTGGACGGTGACCGCCGAGATGTGGCGGTTCCCGGGCCGACCGGCGGCCCGGACGCGCGGCCACCGCGTCCGGCCGCGTCCGATCGCGTCGTGTCGCGCCGGCGACGACTTCACGCCGGTGACGGCCGAGGGACGGCCGGTCTCAGGTGAGCGCGGCCAGTGCGGCCTGCACGGCGGCGGCCCTGACCTCCTGCAAGGGGAGGGTGGCGTGTTCCACGACGCAGTCGGACATGCCGCCGAGCGCCACGGTCGCGTGGATCCGCGCGGCCGTCGAGGGGGCGGGGCCGAGCAGGAGCGCGGTCAGCTGCTTGCGCCAGCGCCACATCCGCTCCACCAGGTCGAGTTCGGCGAGCATGGCGGGTGCGCCCAGGACCATCATGAGTTCTTCACGGTGCCGCCAGATGAGGTCGAAGTAGTCCTCCAGCAACGCGCGCGCGTCCCCCGGTTCGCGCTCGGCCGTGAACGCCTCCAGCTCGTCCATGAACGGCTGGACGATGCTTCTGACCAGGTCCTCGCGGGAATCGAAATGGTAGTACAGGGCCGCTTTGGTGATGCCCAGTCGGTCGGCGATGTGCTTGAGGCTGGTGTTCTGCACGCCCTGCCGCAGGAAGAGCTCGCGTGCGGCTTCCTGGATGCGCGTCCTGGTGTCCGAAGGCCTGGCCATGCACCAAGAGTAGGGCTTACCTATCGTTAGGTAAGAGCTTGCGCACCCTGGAGAATCATGCTTACCTATCGTTAGGTAAAAATTCTACCTAACGTTAAGTAAGCGAGAGGCGTATGCGAGTCCTCATCTCCGGTGCCAGCGTCGCCGGCCCCGTCCTGGCCTACTGGCTCACCCGCCACGGCTTCACCGTCACCGTGGTGGAGCGGGCTCCGGCGCTGCGCAAGGCGGGCGGGCACGCGGTCGACCTGTTCCGCCCCGCCATGGACATCGTCGAGAAGATGGGCCTGATCGAGCCGGTCCAGGCCGCCGCGACCGGCACCGAGTGGCTCGCGTTCCGCTCCGAGAACGGCGAGCGCTCCTACGAGCTGGGGATGGCGAGGCTGACGCGCGCCATCTCCGACCGGCACGTCGAGATCATGCGCGACGACCTCGCGGAGATCCTGCACCGGGCCACCCGCGACGACGCCGAGTACCTCTTCGACGACTCCATCACCGCTCTGGCCGAGGACCCGGACGGCGTCGACGTGACCTTCGAGCGAGGGCCCGCCCGCAGATTCGACCTGGTGATCGGAGCCGACGGGCTGCACTCGACCGTCCGGCGCCTGGTCTTCGGCCCGGAGGAGCGCTTCTCCACCTGGATCGGGGGCTACCTGGCCGTCATGTCGATCCCCAACTACCTGGGCCTGCGCGACCGCATGGAGGGCATCACGGGCGTGAACAGGATGGCGGCCGTCTACGGCGCGGCACGCCTGGACGAGGCCCGCGCGGTCTTCCTCTTCCGCCCCGAGACCGAGCTCGACTACCACCACCGCGACGTCGACCGGCAAAAAGAACTGCTGCGCCGCCACTTCGCCGGGATGGGCTGGCAGGTCCCCCGGCTGCTGGGCGAGGAGTTGGAGCGCGCCTCGGCGTTCTACTTCGACTCGATCACCCAGTTGCGGATGGACACCTGGTCACGCGGCAGGGTGAGCCTGGTGGGCGACGCCGGTTACTGCCCCGGTCCCGCGGTCGGTGGCGGCACCAGTCTCGCCGTCGTGGGCGCCTACGTCCTGGCCGGCGAACTGGCAGAGGCACACGGTGACCACACCCGGGCCTTCACGGCCTACGAACAACAGATCGGCGACTACGTACGACGCAGCCGGACCTTCGCTATCGCCACCGCCAAACGGCTCATCCCCGGCAGCCGCCTGGAGCTGTGGGCCCTGATCCAGGGAGCGCGGCTGATCAACAACGCTCCCGCGTCGCTCGCCCGTGCCCTGACCGGCCTCAACGGCAAAGGCATGCGCCTGCACGACGAGGTCACGCTCAAGGCCTACCCGCACGAGACCCACCGGGCGGCGGCGCCAGGAGCAGACCAACGACGCGGAATCACCGACCGCCCACAGGCCGTCGACTAGGCCGCCGGAGATCGTGCGGAAGACCATGTGGACGGCGGCGAGGGCGAAGTCGTCCATCGCGGCCTTCAACGCCGGCGCCACTCCTTGTTCAGCCCGCTGATCACTGAAGCCGAAGACGGTCTCCACCGCCGCCGGGGTAACAGGGCCGCCGTGGTGATCGCGTTACGGACCCGGACCAGGCGGACCCATCGCCGATTCACCTCGTCCTGCCGGGCGACGACGGGGGGTTGTGCAGTCGCACGGCCTGGGTGAGCACCCGACGGCCCTTCTGCCTGTCCGCACCGGTTTCTTCCCACAACCGCCGCCCCGCCCTGGGGGTGAAAATCCCACTGAGTGCGGCACAGGCTGTACACGATCCCGCCGCTGACCACCGCAAGCGCGGTATGTCTCACGTGCCCTACAGGGCTTCTGCATTCGACACGATCACAAGATCGGTTGACGAAACAGTTCGGAAGGTCGCTCGGCTCACGAGGGAAGAGGAACGATCGGGTGCCGGCCGTAAGAAAGTACCCCGATGGCCTAAGGTCGCACGCGGTGCAGCTGTACCGGGACTCGAACCCCAAACCGGCCATCAGCCGTCTGGCAGAGCATCTGGGCGTTCATCGCGAAGCACTGCGTACGTGGATTCGCGAGGATGAGGCCACGTACCAAGACGACGACCAACTGGTCACCATCCGGTCGGCAGAGCTGCGCGATCTTCGCAAAAAGAACGCCGAACTCAAGCGCGCCAACGAGATCCTCAGGGCGGCGAGTGCGCTGTTTGCCGCCGAGTTGATGGAGGTCGGCTGATACAGCCTCGCTCATCTGGCGCCGCTGTCCATGTCTCCGCAGTCGTCAAGTGGGTACCGGCTGTTCTGCGAGTCTCGTGCCTGAAGTCGCAGCCCATCATGATCGACCGGCCGCGCGCTGCAATTGATACAGCACCATGGGTGCCGGATCGAACGCCGGTTGAACATGAGCGACTATGGTGGCCGCCGATGCGGATCCTCATTGTCGGTGGCAGTGGTTTTCTCGGCGGCGAGCTCGCCCGGCGGTGCCTGACGGCCGGGCACGAGGTGGCCGGGACCTACCTGACCCGATCAGGAGAGATCGCGGGTGTCGAGTGGCTGCCTCTCGATGTACGCCGCCGCGAGGAGGCCGGCGCCCTGATCGGCGCGTGGCGGCCAGAGGTGGTGGTCAATGCCGCGTACCGGCAGACGGACTGGGCGACCACGGCGGCCGGTGCCGCGAACGTGGCCCTCGCCACTCCCCGGGCGATCTTGGCATCCACTCCCGTGGCGAACTTGATCTCCTTGTACGTCTCTGGACTCGCGACGACGCCGTATGCCAGCGATCGGACATCGCCGGCCTTCGCACACACGTCCAGCCCCAAAAACTCAACGAGCGTCCACGGCGGGCATCCGCACCACCATCCGATCAACCCAAGAGGCGAACGACTCACCCGGCCGCGGCTCGACCACCAACGTCAAACGCCGGGGTGTACGGCCAGATGCCACGGGCCGAACCTCCTGTCGTACACGCGTCTACTGCCATCCCCGATGACCCGGTGCCAAGTCCACTGACAACTCGTGTGCCGCACTGACATCTGCAAGGGCGCCAGACAACGCCCGTACGACCGCCTGCGTCCCGTAGGACCGTTGACATATCAAATGAACGTTCTTTTAATTACCCCATGGGGCGTATCGCGGGTGTCACCGCCGCCGAGACCAGGGAGCGGCTGCTGCGAGCGGCGGCCGAGGTCTTCGCCCGGCGCGGCTACGACGGCACGCGGGTGGCCGACATCGCCGCGGCGGCGGGGGTGAGCAACGGCGCCCTGTACGCCCACTTCGGCTCGAAGGCCGAGTTGCTGGTGGCCGCGCTGCGCGCGCACGGGCCGCAGTTGCTGGCCAGGCTGTTCGCCGCCGACCCGGACCGGCCGATCACGGAGCTGCTGGCCGTCGTCGGCCGCGGGCTTCCGCGCCGGCGCGACGCCCACGGCTACCTCATCGTCGAGGCCCTCGTGGCGGCGCGCCGCGACGAGGATGTCGCCCGGCCGATGCGCGACTACGTCGGCGAGCGCGCCGACCGGCTCACCGGCCTCGTCCGCGCCGCCCAGAACGACGGCGAGGTGGACGGCACGCTGTCGCCGGACGCGCTGTCGCATTTCTGCCTGCTGCTCGCGATGGGCAGTGCGCTCGTCACACCCGACCTGCACCGGGTCGACGACGGGGAGTGGGCCGCGTTGCTCGCCCGTCTCGTCGCCGCCCTGGCCCCCTCCGGCACCGCGGCGCAGCCCTCGGCCCCTGCCGACACCGCGGCACGGCCCTCGGCACCCGCAGGCACCGCAGCACGGCCCTCGGCACCCGCAGGCCCGCGGCACGGAGGGGCCGGTACCACGGCACAGAGGGGAGCCCCGCGGTGAGAGTAAGGATCGACCCCGGGCGATGTCAGGGACACGGCCGCTGCTACGACCTCGCCCCCGGCCTGTTCGGCGAGGACGACGAGGGCTACGGGCGGGTCCTCGGCGACGGCGTCGTGCCGCCGCACGAGGAGCAGGCGGCGCGCCTCGCCGTGGCGAACTGCCCGGAAAGAACGATCGAGATCCTCCAGGAGAGCGCCACATGACCGTCGACGACCGCTTCCAGCAGCAGGAGTTCGAGAAGAGGATGCGGAACCGGCCCGACGGCGTGCGCAACGAGGCCGTCACCGGGCCGGTCTCCGACTGGGCGACCGACTTCTCCCACACCGAGCCTGAGTGGGCGGCCGACCCGTACCCGATCCAGGACGACCTGCGGCAACGCTGCCCGATCGCGCACACCGACCGGTTCGGCGGCGCGTGGCTGCCGACCCGCTACGAGGACGTCGCGGCCATCGCCTACGACACCGAGCGCTTCTCCTCCCGGTCGATCATCGTGAGCAACTTCCGCCCGCCGCTCGAGGCGGCGCCGGTGGGCGGCACGCCTCCGATCTCCTCCGACCCGCCCTTCCACCACGACGCGCGCAAGCTGCTGCTGCCGATGTTCACCAAGTCGGTGGTCTCCAGGCAGGAGCCGGCGACGCGGGCGTTCTGCCACTCGCTCCTCGACGCGCTGGAGGGGCAGGACGTCATCGACGCCGCCCGTGACTACGCCCAGCACATCCCGACGCGCGTCATCGCCGACATGCTGGGCTTTCCGCCCGAGGACGGGCCGCGGTTCCGCGAGTTCGTCGAGAACGCGCTGGAGGGCGTCAACCTGCCGCCCGAGGAGCGCGGTCCCCGGATGGAGAAGCTGTTCGGCTACCTGCTGGAGCAGATCCGCGACCACGTCGACAACCCGCGGGACGACCTCACGACCTACCTCGTCAACGCGGAGCTGTACGGCCGGAAGCTGGAGCCGTTCCACGTGGCGGGCACGATGGCGCTGCTGCTCATCGCCGGCATCGACACGACGTGGAGCGCGATCGGCGCCTCGCTGTGGCATCTGGCCAGAACACCGGCCGACCGCGAGCGCCTGGTCGCCGAGCCCGCCCTGCTGCCGGCCGCCATGGAGGAGTTCCTCCGGGCCTACGCGCCGGTCACGATGGCCCGGCTGGTCAAGGAGGACATGCACTGGCACGGCGTCGACATGAAGGCCGACGACTGGGTCCTGCTGTCGTTCCCGGCGGCCAACCGCGACCCGGCCCAGTTCGACCGGGCGGACGAGGTCGTCATCGACCGCGAGGTCAACCGGCACGCCGCGTTCGGCCTGGGCATCCACCGCTGCGCGGGCTCGCACCTGGCCCGGATGGAGCTGCGGGTCGCCCTCGAGGTCTGGCTGGAGCGCGTCCCGGTCTTCGGCCTGGACGACCCGGCGGCGGTGACCTGGGCGACGGGCCAGGTCCGCGGGCCGCGCACCCTCCCGCTGCGCATCGGCTGACCGGCCGCCTCACGAAGACCGGCGAGGGGTACGGCGCGACGGCACGCCCCTCGTCGTCATGGGAGACGACCGGCGTCTCCCGCGAGATCACCGTATCGTCGTACCGGAACGTCCTCTCCTCGGCACGGGAACAACGTGGACACACATCGCCCCCCTGACGCGATCCCGCGCGACCGTACGTTGATCAACCGCGCGCTGGACGAGCAGCTCCTCTTTCCGCAGCGCGCGTTCGGCAACAAGGACAACCTGGCCGGCGTCGCGATGCGCCTGCTCGACGAGCACGAGAACTTCGTCCGCCTGGCTCCCTGCCGGCTTTCCGGCTCCACGCCCGGATCGGCCGTCATCGTGCTGAGCGATCGGCGTACCCGTCTGGCCGACCTCGACGCGGGGTACCGGCACTCCGGCACGGTCACCGTCGGCCACGGTGAGCTGAGGGACGTCGTCGTCCACAACGACCGCAGGCTCGGCATCCTCGACACGGCCGACGTCGAGCTCGTGAGCGCTTCGAGCACGATCCTCGCCCGCGGTCTGCTCCGCCGGCAGGCCGAGGCCGTCAGGTCCGACCTGGAGTTCCTGAGCGGACGCCGGGGACGGGAACGCCGGCCGGGAGCGCGCGACCGCGAGGATCCCGGGCGTGAGCTGGTCCGGATGGGCTTCGCCGTGGACATCGTCGGATACAGCGGCCGGTCCGCCCCGAAGAGGAAGGAGCTGCAGGAACGGCTGGAGGCGATCTTCATCCGGACGATGGACGAGCTCGACGTCGACATCGCCGCGACCGACCGGCAGGGCACCGGTGACGGCATGAACGTCTTCCTGCCGCAGGCCCTGGAACTGCACACCGCGCTGCCCCGCCTGCTGCACGCCTGGCGCGATCGCCTGGTACGGGACAACCGTCGCCATGACGACCGCATGAGGGTGCGCATGGCCGTGGTCCTCGGCCCCGTGGGGATCGCGGTGCTCGGCTACTCCGGTTCCAGCATCGTCGAGGTCAACCGCATGCTCGACAGCGAGGCACTGCGCCGGGCCGTTCGCGAGCACCCCCGGGCCGACCTCGCGGTCCTGGTCTCGGACCTGCTCCACAGGTACACGGTGCGTGAGGGACACCCCGAGCTCGACCCGTTCGAGTTCACGTCCTGCGACGTGGCCAACAAGGGCTTCGCGGCCGGCGCCTGGCTGTGGATCGCGGGGTGACGGCCCCCTTTCGGACGAGCCGCCGTCGGCCACGCGATCGGGCCGACGGCGATCCGGAGCTCCCTACGAAGTGGTCGTGAAACCGCCCGCGGCCGGACCCGGAATGGAATCCGGCCTCTGCGCGGTGACATTCATCCAGGACGGCATCAACGCCGATGGAAACGTCGTCGAGTATCCGCGGCCGATCGCGCCCGAGGAGGCCGGACAGGAAGTCGCCTGGCGATCGTCTCCGTGAAACGGCTTGGCGCACGACCCGGTTCCGCTGTTCTCCGTCCCCCTGTCGCTCATAAGGGGTCGATTCAGCAAGGACCCTTGGCCCAGGCGTACTTGATGTCGTACAACATGCCGAGCGTGGTCACCCCCGGCCGGACGCACTGGTCGTATCCGGGCCGTTCGAAGGTCCGCTCGACGCGGATGAGGACCCAGTCGGTGTTGCAGTGGTTGTAGTAGGCGACGGCGCCCCGGGGGTCCCAGCCGCAGGCCAGTGTTCCGACCTCGGCCGTGCTGCCAGGGGTCGCGGTGGTGCCGGCGGACGCCGGCGCGGCGGTCAGCGCCAGGGCGGCCAGCGTTCCGCCGATCGCCGCAAGAATCTGTGCACGCATGTTTCTTCAGCACCTCTTTCGTATCGTTCTGCAATTCCGTCAAAGCCAACCATCGGCTCCGGTCACGCTCCACCGTGATTCCTGCCAAACGAAAAGGTTCACTGCCAAAATCTCCCGGCCGGCGTCACAGGCCGGCACGGGAGCACGGCCAGGTGACGACCCTCACGACGTCGCACGCCGTTACGAGGTCATGGTCCGGGCGGCCGCGACGCTCGGGCTCCGCCAGGGTGAGGCGTTCGGCCTGGCCGCCGACGACATCGACCTGGCGGCCGGAGCCGTCCACGATGGCGGCAGGTCCCCGTCCGGAGGGTCGCCACAGTCGGGTCCGGCCGTACGAGAACCGCTCGATCATGAGACTGAGCGATGGCTACACTGGCGAGCATCTCGCATCACCTGTCGCCGTCTTCGGCGCTTTCACGGAGCAGGGACGGAACAAGACAGGAGACCATTCTGTGGCGATCCCCAAGAAGGGCTCCAGCTGATCACCGTCGACGGCACCGCCTATCGCCGGCGGATCCGCCACAAGCCCACGTACTCCCAGGGAAACAGCCGGGGGACCCTGACCTATGCGGTGGAGCCGGCTGAGGGACAGGGGCGGGTTCTCCTGGTGAAGCTCCCTCTCCGGCAGCGGATCCCGCCCTCCTAACGACGTTCTGTCACCACCGGATTCGTGCCGGAGCCGTTAACTGGACAGGCCCTCCCTGCACCCATCCTCCTCGGAGGCCGGTTCAAAAATTGAACGGGTCTGTCCAGTTAACGGTGTAACTCGATCTTGATTGGTTATCGGGTGGTCGGGGTGAGGCGGCCTTCGAAGGTGATGGCGAAGGCGTTGAGGG
>NZ_JBVJIA010000068.1:0-12410 GCF_055586505.1 Streptosporangium sp. NPDC050148
ACCCCAGCGACAACCGCCCCGAGAACAACACCCCCTGCGAATCGGCCACCACCACCACCGCACCCAGCAACGGATGATCCACCGAACCCAGACCGGCGGACGTCAGGTCGACGGTGTCGGTCGCGTCGAGCCAGTAGCGCTCGCGCTGGAAGGCGTAGGTGGGCAGCTTGACCCGGCGCGGGTCGTGGGGGGCGAACAGCGGTGTCCAGTCCACCGGTGCCCCGTGCACGTACGCCTCGGCCAGCGAGGTGACGAACCGGTCCATGCCGCCTTCGCCGCGGCGCAGCGACCCGATCGCGACCGCGTCGGCGCCCATGGCCTCCACGGTCTCCTGGACGCCCATGGCCAGCACCGGGTGCGGGCCGACCTCGATGAACACCCGGTGGCCCTGCCCGAGCAGGGCGCGGACGGCCTCGTCGAAACGCACCTGCCTGCGGAGGTTGGTGTACCAGTAGTCGGCGTCCAGCCCGGCGGTGTCGATCGGCCCGCCGGTCACCGTGGAGTAGAACGGGACCTCCACCGACCTGGGGGCGATCCCCGCCAGGCCGTCGGTGATCCGCTCCTTGAGCGGCTCCACGTACGCCGAGTGCGAGGGGTAGTCGATCGAGATCCTCTTGGCGCGGACGCCCTCGGCGAGGAGGCTTTCGAGCACCTCGTCCAGGGTGGCCGTGTCGGCGGAGAGCACCGTCGAGCCCGGGCCGTTCACCGCGGACACCGACACGCGGTCGCCCCAGGGGGCGAGCCGCTCGCGCATCCGGTCCTGCGGCAGGGAGACGGCCACCATTCCGCCGCTGCCGGACAGCCGCTCGCCGATGGCGAGGCTGCGGAGCGCGACGATCTTCGCGGCGTCCTCCAGCGACAGCGCGCCCGCCACGCAGGCGGCGGCGACCTCGCCCTGCGAGTGGCCGACCACGGCGTCGGGTTCCACGCCGTACGAGCGCCACAGCTCCGCCAGCGAGACCATGACGGCCCACAGGGCGGGCTGGACCACGTCCACCCGGTCCAGCGGCGGCGCGCCGGGCTCGCCGCGCAGCACCTCCGCCAGCTTCCAGTCGACGACGTGGGAGAGCGCGTCGGCGCACTCGGTGAGCCTGGCGGCGAACACCGGCGAGGTCTCCATCAGCTCGACGGCCATTCCCGCCCAGGTGGGTCCCTGTCCGGGGAAGACGAACACCACCCCGGGGGCGGGGTACGCGGTGCCGCGGACGACGTTCGGCGCGGCGGTGCCCGCGGCCACGGCGCGCACGCCGGCCAGCAGCTCCTCGCGGCCGGTGCCGACGACCACGGCGCGGTGCGGGAAGGCGGTCCGGGAGACGACCGAGGAGTGGCCGACGTCGACCGGGGAGAGGCCGGTGTCGGCGTCCAGGTGGGCCGCGAGGCGTTCCGCCTGCGCCCGCAGCGCGTCCGCGCCCCTGCCGGAGATCACCCAGGGCACGACCGGGTCGGGGGCCGCGGGCGCGGATGACACGGGCGTGGCGGGCTCGCCGGACGGCGCCGGGGCGGCGGGCTCCGGCTCGGGGGCCTGCTCCAGGATGACGTGGGCGTTGGTGCCGCTGACGCCGAAGGAGGACACCGCGGCCCGGCGCGGGGCGCCGCCGGTCTCCCAGGGCTCGCTCTCGGTCAGCAGGGTGACGTCACCGGCCGACCAGTCGACGTGCGGGGACGGCTCGTCCACGTGCAGGGTCCGGGGCAGCACGCCGTGCCGCATCGCCAGCACCATCTTGATGACGCCGGCGACCCCGGCGGCGCCCTGGGTGTGCCCGATGTTCGACTTGATCGATCCCAGCCGGAGCGGCGCGGCGTCGCCCCGGTCGCGCCCGTACGTGGCCAGCAGCGCCTGCGCCTCGATCGGGTCGCCCAGCGCGGTGCCGGTGCCGTGCGCCTCGACGGCGTCGACCTGGGCGGCCGACAGGCGCGCGTTGTCCAGGGCCTGTCGGATGACCCGCTGCTGCGCCGGGCCGTTCGGCGCGGTCAGGCCGCTGCTCGCGCCGTCCTGGTTGATCGCCGAGCCGCGGACGACCGCCAGCACCGGGTGTCCCAGGCGGACGGCGTCCGAGAGGCGTTCCAGCAGGAGCATGCCCGCGCCCTCGCCCCAGCCGGTCCCGTCGGCGGCGGCGGCGAACGCCTTGCAGCGGCCGTCGGGCGACAGGCCGCGCTGGCGGCTGAACTCCACGAAGGTGCTGGGCGTGGACATGACCGTGACCCCGCCCGCCAGGGCCATGGAGCACTCACCCTGGCGCAGCGCCTGGACCCCCAGGTGCAGCGCGACCAGGGACGACGAGCAGGCGGTGTCGACCGAGACGGCCGGGCCCTCCAGGCCCAGGACGTAGGCCACCCGGCCGGAGGCGACGCTGCCGTCGCTGCCGTTGCCGATGTAGCCGCCCAGGTCCTCGGGGACGACGCGGATCCGGGAGCCGTAGTCGTGGTAGATCACCCCGGTGTACACGCCGACGGAGGTGCCGCGCGCGGAGGTCGGGTCGATCCCGGCGTCCTCGAACGCCTCCCAGGCGGTCTCCAGCAGCAGCCGCTGCTGCGGGTCCATCGCCACGGCCTCGCGCGGGTTGATCCCGAAGAAGGCGGGGTCGAACTCGGCGGCGTCGTACAGGAAGCCGCCCGAGCGGGTGTAGCTCTTGCCGGGGCGGTCGGGGTCGGGGTCGTAGAGGTTCTCGACGTCCCAGCCCCGGTTCTCCGGGAACGACGAGACGGCGTCCGCGCCCTCGGCCAGCAGCCGCCACAGCGCCTCGGGCGTGTCGGCGCCGCCGGGGAAGCGGCAGCTCATCCCGACGATCGCGATCGGTTCGGTCTGCCTGCTCTCGGCCTCCCGCAACCTCTGACGGGTCTCCCGCAGGTCCGCGGTCGCCTTGCGCAGATAGTCGAGAATCTTGCCGTCGTTCTCCACCACGTCACCCCTGTCGGACCGTGAGAGGGCCTCGCCCGGCCGACGGTGCGTACCGGGTCGAGGCATGAGGGAAAGGGCGCTCGCATCGCGGGGCGACCCGTGTTCGGCGTTCCGCACCCGGTCGGCGCGGAGGTTTCCGTGCCGACCGGCACGAAGGGTTCCGTGCCGGTCGGCACGAAGGGTTCCGGCCGGCGCGGATCCGGCCGGTCGGCGCGGATCCGGCCGGCCGGCGCGGATCCGGCCGGCCGGTGCGGAGGAGGGAGGGGTCAGCCGGTCGGCGTCCGCTCGCCGGAGCGCGCCCGGTGCAGGGCGACGACCTCCTCCAGGTCGCGCACGAGGTCGTGCGGGGTGGGGGTGGTCTCCGCCACCTGCCTGATCCTGGCGGCGTTCTCCGTGAAGGACGGTTCGCCGAGCAGCCGCAGCAGGCCCTCCCGCAGGGTCGCGGCCGAGAGGTCCTCGGGCCGGATGACGAGGCCGGCGCCCTCCGCGGCCACCTGCCGGGCCATGCCCCCCTCGTCGTAGAGCTTCGCGGGGACGACGAGCTGCGGCACCCCGTGCGCGATCGAGGTGCCGAACGTCCCGGTGCCGCCGTGGTGGACGATGACCGAGCATCCGGGCAGCAGCGAGTTGAGCGGGACGTAGTCGACGACCCTGATGTTGTCGGGCACCTTGACGTCGGGGTCGAGCTGGGCGGCGTTGAGGGTCGCGACCACCTCGACGTCGAGGTCGGCCACGGCCTCGAACAGGTCGGTGGCCCGGATGCTGCCGTTGCCGCCCCAGACCTCGCGGCCTGACACGCCCAGGGTGAAGCAGACGCGGGGGCGTCCGGGCCCGGCCGTCTTCAGCCAGTCGGGGATGACGGCGGGGCCGTTGTAGGGGATGAACCGGACGGGCAGGTAGTCGTGCTCGACCGGGAAGCGCGTCCAGACCGGCATGGAGTCGACGGTGGCCTGCCCGAGGACGGCCTCCTCTTCGTAGGCGCAGCCGTACCTGGCCAGCTTCGCGGTGACCCAGTCGGCCACCGGGTCCTCGTCGGCCGCGCCGGGCCGTTCCGCGCGCAGCCGGAGGAAGAGCGAGCGCATCCGTCCCCAGTGGTCGCGTCCGAAGGTGGACCGGACGTGCGCGGCGCCGCAGGCGCGGGCCGCGACCATGCCGGGGAAGGTGATGGAGTCCCAGACCACCAGGTCCGGCCGCCACTCGCGGCAGAAGCCGACCAGGTCGTCGTACATCGAGTCGTCGGTGATGAGGTCCAGCGCGAGGGGCGAGGCGAACGCGGCCATGCAGTCGCGGACGTACTCGTAGGTGAGCACCTCGGGCCGTTCCTCGGCGATGTCGTAGCCGGAGCCGAAGATCTGCTGGTCGGCGGGGATGCTCGCGAGCCGCTCGGCGATGTTGGAGGGGTCGCCCACCGGCAGCGCGGTCAGGCCGGTCCTGGTGACGTCGTCGACGATGTCCGGCTGCGTGGCGACGATCACCTCGTGACCCGCGGCCTTGAGGGCCCACGCGATCGGGACCACCAGGAACAGGTGGGCGGCCGCGGCGTGCATGGTGAACAGGACACGCATGAAGACTTCCTCCGAATGACTAGATCGCACGACCGGTCGGCCCGCGCGCCATGAGGCCGGGGCACTCGCCTTCGTACGCCGGGGCGGCGTACCGCACCGGCGAGGTCCGGAACGGTTCTGGGATCCGGCCGGAGGATCCGGGCCGGCGATCTTCCGGTCACCGTTCTCCACGCCGGCTCGATTAGCACGCTACATACACCCGTACCGGGAAACCGACCCCTAGCGCACCCCTCAGCCTCCCCTGTGGGAGACCGCGTCCCCGGCCCCGTCCGGGGCAGGGCCACCTGCCGCACGAGCAGGTCAGGAAGGGGGTGGCGGGGTGGGTCGCGGGCACCGGCGGGGACGGGCGCGCGCGAGGACCCGGGGACCCGGGCCGGGCAGGGGCAGGGGTCCCCGGGCAGGGGTGGGACGGACGCCCCGCCCTACGGGTCGGAGGGCCGGACGGTCGTCACGGGGCGGGCGCGGGTCGCGGCCCACGCGGGCGGCAGCGCCCCCATCAGCGCCGACAGGCCCGCTGCGCAGACCACGATGACGTAGAGGTAGACCGGCCCCGACGGGAGCGGGGAACCGCTGATCGCGATGGTGAAGAGCAGCAGGACCGGGACGAACACCACGGTGCCCAGCACCACGCCGATGACGGTGACCAGGACGCCCTCGATGCCCATCATCCGCAGTACCTGTCCCCGGCTGGAGCCGATCAGCCGTTGCAGCCCGAACTCCCTGCCGCGCCGCGCCGCGCCCGCCGCCTGGATGCTGATCACCGAGATCACCACGAAGGCGAGCACCGTGCCGATGAACAGGTAGTTCACCCAGGCCCGCGTCCGCTGCCGCTCGGTGTGCACGACGGACAGCACGCTCGCGTCGGACACCCGCATCCCGGGGATCGTGCCGCCCACCTCGGCCAGGGCGGCCCTGACCGCGGGGACGGCGCCGGGCGTGGCCGCGCGCACGAGGATCTGGGGCGGCAGGCCGGCCGTGGTGTGCGAGGCCAGCAGGGAGGCGGGCATCAGGATCGTCTCGTCCCCCGGCCTGGCCGACAGCAGCGCGACCACCCTGAGGTCAACCGCGTGTCCGTCGCCCAGGCGCATCGTGACGGTGTCCCCGAGGTCGCGGCCCAGTTGCAGAGCGTGTCCCTCGGCCAGCGCGACGGAGTTCCCGCGCAGGTCGGCGAGCGAGCCCGCGACGAGCCGGAACGCGGTCACCGACTCGGCCGCCTCGGCGGTGATCCCCTGGACGGGCCAGCCGTCGTCGTTCTGCCAGACGTCGTAGGGGCGCTCCAGGAACGCGGTGCCGGTCACGAACTCCGAGGCGCCCGCGACGCCCGGGACGGACCGGACCCGGTCCAGCACCCCGGAGGCCAGTCCCCCGGTGCCCGCGGTCAGCACGACGTCGGCGCGCAGCCGCTCGACGTACACGCGCTCGGCCGCGTCCGCGGGGCTGGTCTGCAGGTAGACGTTGGACAGGGCGATCCCGGTGACGAGCATGATGGGCGTGGCCGCGGCGGCCACCCGGACCGTCCGGGCCCGCGCGTTGAGGATCGCCAGGTGGCCGATCTGGCCGAACAGGGCGCGTACCGGCTGGCGGAGCGCGTCGGTCATCGCCCGCGTCGTCAGGGGGGCGACCAGGGCCATCCCCACCGACAGGGCGAGCACGGTGAGGGTGGCCGTGCCCGCCGCGGGCGGGCGGGGCGCCACCACCACCGAGACCGCGAGCGCGGCGCCGCCGCCCAGGCAGAGGACCGTGATCGCCGACCGTACGGGGCCGAGCGGGCGGCCCCGGAGCGCCGCGCCGGCGGGCCTGCCGACGGCCGGGACCAGTGACGCCCGCCTGGCCGGGAGGAACGCGGCCGCGGCCGCGGCGAGCAGGCAGACCACCGCCGAGACCAGGACCGGGGTCCAGCCCTGCTGGAACGGCATCACCTCCGGCACCACCCCGTCGGCCACCAGCAGCCGGAAGAGCCGGTGGCCGAGATAGGGCCCGAGCAGGCTGCCCGGTACGACGGCGACCGCGGAGACCGTCATCGCCTCGGCCAGCACCATGCGCCGGATCCGCGCCCGGGACGTGCCCATCCCCCGCAGCAGCGCCATCTCCCGCCCGCGGTTCTGGACCGACATGCCGAGCGTGCTCGCCACGGCGAGCAGCGCGACCATGAACGTGATCCCCGCGGTCACCCCGGAGATGACGACGAGGTTCTCGGCGCCGTCCCTGCCGTCGGGGAACTCGGCCAGGCCGCGCCGGTCACCGGTCAGCGCCACCGCGGCGTGCCCGCGCAGCGTGTCCTGGATCCTGGCGCGCAGTGCCGCGGCGTCGGTCCCGGGGTCGGGCAGGACGGCGGCCGCGTCGACCGTGCCCGGGTGCCCGGCCAGGTGACGCGCGTCCGGGGCGGAGAAGAAGAGCGCGGCCCCGGTGATCTCGCGGCCGCCTGCGGGGGCGGCGACGCCGGTCACCCGGTAGACGCGGGTGACGCCGGCGACCGCGATCCGGACGCTGTCACCGGCCCGCAGGCCCGAGCGCCCGGCCGTCGCGGAGTCGAGCACCACGTCGCCGGGGCCGGCCGGCGCGGTGCCCTGCCGGAGCCGGTAGGGCGCCAGGGCGGCGGAGCTCCAGTCGTGCCCGGTGGCCGCGGGCCGGTCCCCGAGCAGGACGGTGGCCGGGAACGACAGGTCGCCGATCACCCGTTCCACGCCCGGGAGGGCGCGCACGGTGTCGAGCAGGGCGGCGCCGAGCCGCACCCGTTCGGTCAGGCGCGTCCACTCGGTGTCGTCGTCCCGGGGGTCGGCCTTGGGCATGGCGTAGGACGGGTCGCCGGCGATCACGATCGGCGCCCCGGCCAGGCGCTGGGGAGGCAGGACCTCGCGCACGCCGGTCTCCATCAGCGCCCCGGCGGCCGAGATCATGACCGCGCCGAGGAACATCGCGGTGAAGACGGCGGCGAAGACGTCCTTGCGGAACTGGAGTGTGCGCAGAGCCAGCCTCCACATCAGCCCGCGACCCCTCTCTCCGGCCCGGGGGGCCTGTCCCAGACGCCGAGGTGGGTCATCCGCTGGATCACCGCCCGGTCGACGGGGAAGTTCAGCTCGTCGACGATGCGGCCGGCGGACAGGAAGGCGACCCGGTCGGCGTAGGAGGCGACCAGCGGGTCGTGGCTGGCCATGACGACCGTCTGCCCGGTCTCGCGCACCGTCTCCTGGAGCAGGCCGAGGACCTCGTCGGTGTCGCGGGCGTCCAGCGCGCCGGTCGGCTCGTCGGCGAAGATCACCGCGTGGCGGGTGACGAGCGCGCGGGCGATGGCGACCCGCTGGCGCTGCCCCGGGGACAGCTCGAACGGCCGGTGGCGCATGTGCTCGGCCAGGCCGACCCTGCGGATCACGTCGACCAGGAGGGAGGGATCGGCGCTCCGGCCCGACAGCGCGAGCGGCAGGGTGACGTTCTCCTCCACGTCCAGGGCGGGCAGCAGGTTGAACGTCTGGAAGATGAAGCCGACCCGGTCGCGGTGCAGCCTGGTCAGCGCCGTCTCGTCGAGCCCGTTCAGCTCCTCCCCGTCGAGGGTCACCGTCCCGGAGGTGGGCCGGTCGAGCCCGGCCGCACACTGCAGGAGCGTGCTCTTGCCCGAACCGGACGGTCCGATGATCGCGGTCACGCTGCCGCGCGGGCAGCCGATCGTCACACCCCCCAGGGCGAGGACGGAGTCCGTCCCGCTCCGGTAGGACTTCCGCACCGATTCGAGGCGGACGATCTCGTCTGTCCGGTCGCTCTGCTCGCTGATCCCTTCGGTCTCCATAGGACGAAAGTTAATCAGTGGACGGTAACCGACACATCGATCTGAAGAGCCATTCCCTTCATCCCTGGGGCGGGGCGTCGTGAGGATCCGGGGGTTCCCGGGACCGAGCCCCTCGTACCGGGTACGAGGGGCTCGGTCCCGGCCGAAAGCCGTCACAGTTCGCTGTCGAGGATGTCGAACAGCTCGTCGGCGGTCGCCGATCCGAGCTCAGGCCCGCCGGTCCCCGGCGTCTCCCCCCGGTGCGTCTCGATCCACCGGGAGGTGAGGGCGCGCAGGCGGCCGGTTATCCTCTCGTGCTCGGCCGGATCGGGCGCGACGCTCTCCATCGCCCGCTCCAGCCTGGCCAGCTCCGCCTCCAGCGTCGCCGCAGGCGGCTCCTCGGTGACCAGCTCGCCCCTGATGTGCTCGGCGACCGAGGCCAGGGTCGGGTAGTCGAAGATGAGGGTCGCCGGCAGCCGTACCCCGGTGGCGGCGCCGAGCCGGTTGCGCAGCTCGACGGCGGTCAGCGAGTCGAAGCCCAGCTCCTTGAACGGCCGGAGCGGGTCCACCGCGTCCTCGTCGGCGTGCCCGAGGACCGCGGCGACGTGGGTGCGGACCAGGTCGGTCAGCAGGCGGTCGCGTCCGCCGGGCGACAGCGCCTGCAGCCGCTCCTGCAGCGAGCGCTCGGCCGGGGCCGGGGCGGCGTCGCGGGCCGCCCGCCGGGTCGTGACGGTGACCAGCCCGCGGAGCATCGCCGGTGGCGCGTCGTCCCGGGAGCGCAGCGCCGCCAGCTCCAGCCTGATCGGCACCAGCGCGGCCTCACCGAGACCGAGGGAGGCGTCGAACAGCTCCAGCCCGGCCTCGGCCGTCAGCGGCAGCAGGCCGGACCGGCGCAGCCTGCGCAGGTCGGTCTCGCCCAGCCGGGCCGTCATGCCGCCCACCTCGGGCGCCCACATGCCCCAGGCGAGGGACACCGCCGGCAGGCCCGCGGACCTGCGGCGGGCGGCCAGCGCGTCCAGGAACGCGTTGGCGGCCGCGTAGTTGCCCTGGCCGCCGCCGTCGAGCGTGCCGGCCGAGGACGAGAACAGCACGAACGCCGACAGGTCGAGGTCGCGGGTGAGCTCGTGCAGGTGCCAGGCGGCGTCGGGCTTGGGCCGCCAGACGGTGTCGACCTGGCCGGGGGTCAGGGAGCCGACGACGCCGTCGGCCACGACACCGGCCGTGTGCACGACCGCGGTGAGCGGCCGTCCCCCGGGCAGGTCCCCGAGCAGCGCGGCCAGCGCGTCCCGGTCGGCGACGTCGCAGGCGACGACGGTGACCTCGGCCCCGGCCGCGGCCAGCTCCTCGCGGAGCGGCCCGGTCCCCGGGGCGTCCGGCCCGCGCCGCCCTGCCAGCACGAGGTGGCGGGCGCCGTGGGCGGTGACGAGGTGCCGCGCGACCAGGGCGCCGAGCCCGCCGGTGCCGCCGGTGACGAGCACCGTCCCCTCCGGGTCGAGCGGTACGGGCACGGTGAGCACGAGCTTGCCGACGTGCCTGGCCTGCGCCATGAAGCGGAACGCCTCGGGGGCCTGGCGCACGTCCCAGGTACGGACCGGCGGCGGGACGAGCACGCCCCGCTCGAACAGCCGGACCAGCTCGACCAGGATCTCCGCGGTCCGGTCGGGACCGGCGTCGGACAGGTCGAACGCGTGGTAGGAGACACCGGGGTGCCCGGCCGCGACCTGCCCGGCCTGGCGCACGTCGGTCTTGCCCATCTCGGCGAACCGGCCGCCGCGCGGCAGCAGGTCCAGGGAGGCGTCGACGAACTCCCCCGCCAGCGAGTTGAGCACGACGTCGACGCCGCGCCCGCCGGTGGCCTCCAGGAAGCGCCGCGAGAATCCCAGGTCGCGGGAGGAGGCGATGTGGTCGTCGGCGACGCCGAGCGCCCGCAGCGCGTCCCGCTTGCCGTCGCTCACCGTGCCGTAGACCTCCGCGCCCAGGTGGGCGGCCAGCTGTACGGCGGCCATGCCGACACCGCCAGCGGCGGCGTGCACGAGCACCGACTCGCCCTGGCGCAGCCCGGCCAGGTCGACCAGGCCGTAGTAGGCGGTGGCGAACACGGCGGGCACCGCGGCCGCCTCGGCGAAGGTCCAGCCGGACGGGATCGGCACGACCATCCGGTGGTCGACCACCGCGTAGGGGCCGAACCCGGCGTCGACGAGTCCCATCACGCGGTCGCCGGGCGCCAGGCCCGGCACTCCGGGCCCGACCTCGACGACCACTCCGGCGGCGTCCGCGCCCAGGTCGGCCCTGCCCGGGTACATGCCGAGGGTGATCATGACGTCGCGGAAGTTCAGGCCGCCCGCGCGGACCGCCAGGCGTACCTGGCCCGGCTCCAGCGGACGCTCGGCGGCGTCGCAGGCCGTCAGCGCGAGGCTGTCGAGCGTGCCCGGCGTGGTCACCTCCAAGCGCCAGGCCGTCGTGCCGGGCGGCGGTTCGAGCATGCCCGCCGAGGCGGCCCTCGCCAGGCGCGGCGCCAGGGCCGTGCCCTCGCGCAGGGCCAGCTCGGGTTCGCCCGTGTTCAGCACGGCGGGCAGGGCGCGCCGGGAGTCGTCGGTGCCGTCCACGTCGACGAGCAGGAACCGTCCGGGGTTCTCCGCCTGCGCCGCGCGGACCAGACCCCACAGGGGTGCCTGTACGAGGTCGGGCGGGCCGTCGCCGGAGCCGGTCCTGACCGCGCCCTCGGTCACCACCGCCAGCCGGGTCCCGGCGAGGGCCTCGTCGGCGAGCCAGGCGCCCAGCAGGTCCAGGGTGCGCAGCGTCGCGTCGTACGCCGCCCGGGGCGGGGTGCCGGACGGGCCGGTGGCCGGCTCGCCGGGGGCGGCGACCAGCACCGTCCCGGGCAGGGCGGGCATGGCGCGCAGCGCGGCGAGGTCGGCGGCGAAGGGGACCTCCAGCCCGGCCGAGCGCAGCGCCCGGCCCAGCTCGCCGTCCTCGGCACCGAGGACGAGCCATCCCCCGCCCCCCGGTACGCCGCCGTCGGCGACGACGGGCACGGACGTCCAGTCGACCCGGAACAGCGACTCCCCGCGGGTGTCGCGGGCGGCGCCGAGCCGGTCGCCGGTGACGGGACGCATCACCAGGGAACCGATGCTGACCACCGGGGCACCGGTGCCGTCGGCCACCTGGAGCGACGCGGCGTCGGAGCCGTTCCGCCGGACCCGTACCCGCACCGACGAGGCGCCGGTCGCGTGCAGCGCGACCCCGTTCCAGGCGAACGGCAGCTCGACCTGTCCCTGCGGCGCGGTGCTCCCGCCGAGCTCGACGGCGTGCAGCGCGGCGTCCAGCAGGGCGGGGTGGATGCCGAAGCGCGCGGCGTCACCGGCGACGCCGTCGGGCAGCACGACCTCGGCGAACACCTCGTCGTCCCGGCGCCACGCGGCGCGCAGTCCCTGGAAGGCCGGGCCGTAGCCGGCCCCCTCGGAGGCCAGCCGGTCGTAGAGCCCGTCCACCGGTATCGGCCGGGCACCGGGTGGTGGCCATTCGGCCAGGTCGAAGTCACCGGGCTCGGCGGACGGCGTCAGCACGCCGGTGGCGTGCCGCGTCCAGGGCTCGTCGTCCGCCCCGCTCCTGGAGTACAGCGACAGCGGGCGGCGTCCGGAGTCGTCGGCGCCGCCGATGACGGCCTGCAGCGCGACCGCGTCCCTGCCGGGCAGGACGAGCGGGGCCTCCAGGGTGAGCTCCTCGACGCCGGCGCAGCCGACCTGGGTGCCCGCGCGGACGGCCAGCTCGACGAAGGCCGTACCCGGCACGATGACCGTGTCCAGGATGGTGTGGTCGGCCAGCCAGGGGTGGCTGTTCAGCGAGACGCGGCCGGTCAGCACGGCTCCGCCGGACTCGGGCAGCGTCACCACCGCGCCGAGGAGCGGGTGTTCGGCGGGGACCTGGCCGAAGCCGGTCGCGTCACCGGTGAGCCCGTCGGTCTGCAGCCAGTAGTGGCGGTGCTGGAAGGCGTAGGTCGGCAGTTCTATCCTGCGGGGCCCGGCCGCACCGGTCCCGTTGGTCCCGTTGGTGTGGCCGTTGGCCTTCGCCGCGGACGCGTGGCCGGTCCGGGCGGCGTCGGTGAAGAACGTCTCCCAGTCCACAGCGACTCCCCTGGTGTGCAGGGTGGCCAGGGCGGTGACCAGCTCGGCGGGTTCGTCGCGGT
>NZ_JBVJIA010000069.1:0-10095 GCF_055586505.1 Streptosporangium sp. NPDC050148
GCCGATGGTACTGCACCGGGGACGGTGTGGGAGAGTAGGTCACCGCCGGACAATCTTTCGAAAGCCCCCACCATTGGTGGGGGCTTTCGTGTTTCTGGGAGTCTCCAATCCCCCTGCAACTCCCTTCCAAGCCGTCGGTGGCAGTCTTTCCCATGTGACAGACACGCCAGGTACCGGCCCGGTGGGCAGGGATCTCAGTGCTCCGGCCCGAAGCCCGTGGCGAGCCCGTCGCGGTGGACCGGCCGTGATGCGCGCTCACCACGGTCGGCCCACCGCGTCGACTTCGAGCCACCCGCGGGACGACCGGGAAAACGGGCGGTGGGACGCCCGCCAAGGTGGACGCCATGACGGTCGTCAAGCCGGCCGTCACGACGACCGGTCCTTCCCTGGTCCGCGAACACCGGTCCACCGAACCGCCGCCGCACGTTCCGTCGCCGTACCGGTGACCGGGTTTCTAGGCGTGCAGCTCGCCGGAGAGTACCGTCACCGCGCGTCCCGCCAGCTCGACCCGGTCACCCCGCACGGTCGTGCGGACGACACCGCCGCGCTGGGAGAGCTGCGCTCCCACCAGGGTGTCGGATCCCAGCTTGGACGCCCAGTACGGGGCGAGCGCGCAGTGCGCGGAACCCGTCACCGGGTCCTCCGGGACCCCCACCCTGGGGGCGAAGAACCGGGAGACGTAGTCGATGCCGGTCCGCGAGCCCTTGGCGCGGGCCGTCACGATGATTCCCCGCGCCTCGACCTGCTCCAGGGCCCGGAAGTCGGGAGCCGTCTCCACCACGGCGTCCTCGGACTCGACCTCCACGAGGTAGTCCCAAACATTTTTTCCGGCCCAAACAGGTTTAACCCCGAGCGCAGCGATCAGAGGAGGGGGAGGACCCACCTCTTGGAGTAGTTTTGCCGGGAAATCCATGTTGATTAATCCGGATTTATCCCTGGTCACGGACAGGATTCCACTCTTCGTTGAGAATTCGAGGGTTTCTCGGACCGTTCCCGTGGAATACAGCACATGCGCCGCGGCCAGGGTCGCATGCCCACAGAGGGCCACCTCGGTCACCGGCGTGAACCAGCGGAGCGAGTACGGACCCCCGTCCTCGCCTCCGAGCAGGAAGGCCGTCTCGGAGTGCCTCATCTCCGCCGCCACGGACTGCATCCAGGCGTCAGGGACCGGATTGCCGAGTACGCAGACCCCGGCGGGGTTACCCTTGAAAAATTCATCGGTAAACGAATCGACCGTGTAGACGAGCATGCCTCCGATCGTAGGGGGCGCCGAAGATATCGGTTGAAGACGGGGCAGGAGATCAGGCACAGTCGGGATCAGGCAAACCAGTGCGGTAGCCGTACAAAGTGGAAATAAGCGCTGGGCGTGTCGCACGGCGAACTTCTGGTCGTCGGTTACCGTCCAAGGTGTAAGGACAGGCCGGATACGGCATGGTCCTGGCGAAAGGACGAGCCGATGGGGGCAGTGCGCAAGGTGGCGACCTACCTTGGCCTGGGCGGGGCAGAGCATTACGACGAGGCCTACGACTACGAGGACGACGTCGAGGGCGAGGAGGAGGACTGGCAGTCCGCCTCCGAGCGGGCGGCCAAGCGCTGGCACGCCATGAACGAGCCCTCGCGGATCGTGATGCTGACGCCGATGAAGTACAACGACGCACCGGTCATCGGGCAGCACTTCCGCGATGGTCAGACCGTCATCATGGACGTCAGCGGCATGAGCACCGCCGAGGCCACCCGCATGGTCGACTTCGTCGCGGGACTGGCGTACGGGTGCGAAGGCCGTATCGAGCGGATCGCGGAGAAGGTCTTCCTGCTGGCCCCCGCCGAGGTGGAGATCACCAACGGCTGATCCCCGCGACGGCGCGGCCGTCCCGGAACGGTCCCAAGGGCCCGGGACGACCTCGACGATCCGGGTGAACCCGACGATCTTGGACGAGCCTGACGATCCGGAACGGTTCCGAGGACCCGATGCACCCCCCCAGCATCCGGCCGGTCCTCACGGACCTTCCCGGCGCGTCACCCCCGGTCGTCAACCGGCTCGGGGACCACGGCGGAGCAGGCGGGTGAGTTCGGCGAGATCGGAGCCGGCCGTCGTGATCCGCTTCTCCGACTCGCGGGCGTACTCGTGCAGGGCCCATACCGCCCCCTGGGCCAGTTCCCTGAGCTCGGCGAGCCGCCTGACGACACGCTCGGCGTTCTCCCGCTCGCGCCTGCGCCTGCGCCACAGCCGGTAGCCACCCGCCACGGCCGGCAGCGGTGCCAGGGCCGCGAGCGGGAGGAGAGGAAGCAGGAGGGCCACCACCAGGATCACCGGGGCGAGGGCCAGAAGCAGGTAGGCACCCCAGGGACGGCCGAGCGGCGGGGCTCCCTCGGTGGTGACCCGCTTCTCGGCCGCCTCCAGCGACTCGGGGTCGGGTCCCTCGGGGCGTAGCGTCAGCTCGTGGCCGAGGATCGGCACGGTGACCGACTCCGGGGCCTCGGCCCGGGTGGCCTCGGCGAGGTTCTCGGCCGCCGCCCGCACGATGGGAGCGGCCACGTGCAGCGCGATGGCGGCCAGGTAGGGGTGGGAGCCGGGGCGCAGGTCGCTGAGAAGGTGGGTGGTGAGCGACCGGGCCGGACGTTCCGGGGCACCCGACCCCACCAGCCGGCGGAGCACGGTCAGCGGCTCGTCCTCGCTCCACACCACGGTCGTCTCGTCCGAGTGGTCGGTCTGCGCCGCGGCGAGGAGCGCGATGCCTGCCGGCCCGCCCGCGGTCCCGTTCTCGCGTCCGGACGTCTTCGCGGCGCCGGGCGCTTCCACGACATCGGACGGCCGGGTGCCGACGACGGCGTCCGTGCCCGCGGAGCCGCCGGCACCCTGGCCGGTGTCCGTGGTCGCGGTGTCGCCGCCCCTGCTCTCGCGGGCCGAGGTGATCTCGGCGCAGCGGTCGCGCAGGTGGGCCAAGCGGGCCGCGGCCTGGACGGGGGCGGCCAGTTCGGGAAGCTCGGCGAGCACCGTGAACCCGGCCAGGGCCGGGGAGACCGTCGTCGAGGGTTCGTCCGGGACCAGGGCGCGGAGCCAGCGGTCGGGTTCGGACGCGGGGGACGCGGCCACCGCGTCGAGCCTGCGGAGAACGAAGATCTTGCCCGCGGGCCCGTACGCCCCGCGTGCGGCGGCGAGCCAGAGCGCCCGCTGACCGTGGGTCACCGGACGGTCCAGGGACAGCTCTCCGAAGGCGGTGCCGAGCCACGAGGCGTGGATGCGGTCGCCCTGGCCGGCGACGGCCAGGGCGAGACACAGGAAGAGCGCGGTCCGCCGCTCGTCACGCTGGGCGGCGCGGGCGAGGGGCTCCAGCGAGTCCTCGCCGCGCATGATCAGCACGAGCGCCTCGACGGCCGGTGCCAGCCAGTGGCCGGACGACTCGCCGAGGCCCGCCGGCACCCCGGTGGGGACGACGCCGGCGGCCAGGTCGTCGAGAAGGGCATCGGTACGGCGGCGCAGCTCGGCCTCGGTGTGCGGATCGGCCTCGGCGTGCGGATTCGCGGTCAGGTCCGTGCTCAAGGCAGAGAACTCCCCGAAGTTGTGACCGATGACCGCGCCAGCGTATTGCGCTTCGGACATCCCCGCGGGGAGGCGCGCCGAACATGACTTTGCCAGACGATCGCCTCGATTTTCGCAATAAAGACGATCATCTGGTGGACAGGTTACATGCGCTCGGGCACCGGAACGCCGAGAAGGGTCAGGCCGGTCTCCAGAATCCTCAGGGTGAGCGCGCACAGGGCCAGCCGGGAGGCGCGTACGGCCGCCTCGACGTCGTCCCTGAGCACCGGGCAGTTCTCGAAGAACGTGGTGAAGGCGCTCGCGGTGTCGAAGAGGTACGAGGCCAGCTTGTGCGGCGCCGAGTGCTCCGCCATCTCCTCGACGACCGAGCCGAACCGCAGGAGCTGCAGGGCCAGGGCGCGTTCGGCCGGGTGGCCGAGCACGATGGGCCCGGTCGCCTCGGCCGGGGAGACGCCGCCCCTGCGGAAGATCGAACGGATGCGGGCCTGCGCGTACTGCAGGTACGGGCCGGTGTTGCCGGTGAGGGCGAGCATGCGGTCGAAGTCGAAGACGTACTCGCTGTCGTGGCTGACCGACAGGTCGGCGTACTTGACCGCGCCCATGCCGACGGCGTGGGCGATCCGGGCCCGCTCGGTGTCGTCGTAGTCCCGGTCCTTGATCACCTCTCCGGCCCGGGTCTCGGCCTCGTCGAGCAGCTCCAGGAGCTTGATCGACTTTCCGCTTCTGGTCTTGAACATCTTGCCGTCGGAGCCCAGCACGCTGCCGATCTGGACGTGCTCGGCCCTGACGTGGTCGGGCAGCCAGCCCGCGAGCCGCGCGGAGTCGAAGAGCATCGACATGTGCAGCGCCTGGGTGGCGCCGATCACGTAGAGGATCCGGTCGGCCTTGAGGTCGTCGACCCGGTAGCGGATCGTGGCCATGTCGGTGGTGGCGTAGCCGTAGGCGCCGTCACTCTTGCGGATCATGAAGGGGAGGGGCTGGTCCTCGCGGCCGGTGTAGCCGGGCGGGAACACGCAGAGCGCGCCGTCGCTCAGCACGGCGATGCCGCGTTCCTGGAGCTCGTCGCAGACCCGGGCGAGCATGGGGTTGTACATGCTCTCGCCGGCGATGTCCTCGTCGGTCAGCGTCACCTCGAGCTGCCGGTAGACCTTGTTGAAGTAGCGCAGGGTGGCGTCCATGAAGATGTGCCAGAGGCGCATCGTCTCGGGTTCCTCGGCCTGCAGGGTGACGACCCGGGCGCGGGCACGGGCGTTGAACGCGGGGTCGGCGTCGAACTTCGCGCGGGCGGTCTGATAGTAGGCGTTGCCCTCACCGGCCTCCAGCTGGGCGACGGCGGCCTCCTCGCCGATGTCGAGCAGGTGCTCGATGAGCATGCCGAACGGCGTGCCCCAGTCGCCGAGGTGGTTCTGCCGGACGACCTTGTTCCCCAGGTGCTCGTGGACCCGGGCCAGGGCGTCGCCGACGATCGTGGTCCGCAGGTGCCCGACGTGCATCTCCTTGGCCGCGTTGGGCGCGGAGTAGTCGACCACGACGGTCTGCGGCGGGGTGGCCAGGCCCACGCCGGCACGCGGGTCGGCCAGCACCTCCGAGGCCCGCTCGGCGATCCAGACGTCGGAGAGGGTCAGGTTGAGGAAACCGGGGCCGCTGACCTCGACGGTGCCGGGGAACGGGTCGTCCGTGGCCTGCGCTGCCGGGCCGGTGAGTCGGTCGGCGATCTCCTGGGCGACCTCCCGCGGGGCGCGTCGCAGTCGCTTGCTCAGGCTCATCGCCACGTTCGCCTGGTAGTCGGCGAACTGCGAGGGACGGATCAGCGGGTCTGCGTCGGCGTACTCCGCGCCGAAGGCGTCGGCCAGCGCCTGCTGGACGCGCCCGGTGAGTTCGAGTTGCGGGTCGGTCATGCCCCAAGGGTATCGGCTGGCCGATCCTGCTCCGAGGGGATATCAGCCCGTGGACGGCCTGCTCCCGCGGGCCCGTACGACCGCGAAGACGCCCGTCAGCGCGACCCCCGCGGCGGCGCCGAGACCGGCGGCGGTGAGCCCGGCGGCCGGATCGGCGACGGTGAGCGCGAAGAACTCCCGGGCGAACGGGACGGCGAGGGCGAGGGCGAACAGCCCGGCCATGGAGGTCACCAGCGCCACCCGCCACCAGACGTACGGCCGGGCGACCAGGGCCAGCACCGACCAGGCGGCGACGAACAGCGTGATCACCGCCGAGGTGCGGCTCTCGGCGAGGGACAGGCCCCCGCTCTGGGCGATCCAGTACGACAGGTAGACGGCGGCGGCGCAGACGATCCCGGAGGGGACCGCCAGGCGGAGCACGCGGGGCACGAAGCCGCCCCGGGCGCGCTCGTTGCTGGGCGCCAGCGCCAGGAAGAACGCGGGGATCCCGATGGTCAGCGCGTTGATCAGCGTGGAGTGCCGGGGGGCGAACGGGAAGGCGAGCCCGATCACCCCGGTCAGCAGGGAGAGCACGATCGCGTAGAAGGTCTTGGTGAGGAAGAGGCCGGCGACCCGTTCGATGTTGGCCAGCACCCGCCGGCCCTCGCCCACCACGGACGGCAGGCCGGCGAAGCTGTCGTCCATCAGCACGATCTGGGCGACCGCCCGGGTGGCGCCGCTGCCGGAGCCCATCGCCACGCCCAGGTCGGCGTCCTTGAGGGCGAGCACGTCGTTGACGCCGTCGCCGGTCATCGCGACGGTGTGGCCGCGTGACTGGAGCGCGCCGACGAAGAGCCGTTTCTGGTGCGGGCTGACCCGGCCGAAGACGGTGTTGGCGTCCATGATCTCGGCGAGCTTCTCGGGGTCGTCCTCGGGCAGGGTGCGGGCGTCGACCGCGCGGTCCCCGCCGGGGATGCCGAGCGTGGTGGCGATGGCCGACACCGACTCGGGGTTGTCGCCCGAGATGACCTTGACGGCGACGTGCTGCCCGGCGAAGTAGGCGAGGGTGTCGGCCGCCTCGGGGCGGAGCCGCTGCTTGAGCACGACGATGGCCGCGGCCTCGATGTCGCCGAGGTCGTCGGGGTCGCGCAGCGAGGCGACCCGGCCCAGGACGAGCACCCGCAGGCCGGTGGCGGCCAGCGCCCCGGCCTCGGTGTAAGCGGGGGTGCCGGGCGGCAGCAGGACGTCGGGGGCGCCCAGGACCCAGCCGCCGTGGCCGTCGAACTCGGCGCCGCTCCACTTCCTGGCCGAGGAGAAGGCGACCTTGGCGGTGGCGGTCCAGCCGGGTGAGTCGGGGTAGCGGGCCTGGACGGCGCGGGCGGTGGGGTTGGGGTCGGGGTCGAGGTTGGCGAGCGCGCCCAGGGCCTCGTCCACGGGCAGGCCGTCGCCGAGCGGGCGGACCTCGCCGAGCTCCATGCCACCGGAGGTGAGGGTGCCGGTCTTGTCGAGGCAGAGCACGTCGACCCGGGCCAGGATCTCGATCGCGGGCAGCTCCTGGACCAGGCAGCGCCGCCTGCCCAGCCGGATCACCCCGACGGCGAAGGCGATGCTGGTCATCAGGACCAGGCCCTCGGGGATCATGGTGACGATGCCCGCGACCGTGCCGGTGACGGCCTCGCCGATCTCGGTCTGCCTGCTGACCTGGCTCCAGGTGAGCAGGGCGCCGATCGGGACGACCAGCCAGGTGACGTACTTGATGAACCGGGTGACGCCCTCGCGCAGCTCGGAGTGGGCCAGGCTGAACGCGCTGGCCTCCTCGGCGAGCCTGGCCGCGTAGGCGTCGCCGCCCACCCGGGTCGCGACGTAGCGGCCCCGGCCGGCGACCACGAAGCTGCCCGACAGGACCTCGTCGCCCGGGAGCTTGTGCACCGGGTCGGCCTCACCGGTGAGCAGCGACTCGTCGATCTCCAGGCCGTCGGCGTCCAGCACCTCGCCGTCGACCAGCAACTGGTCGCCCGAGGCGAGGAGGACCAGATCGCCGAGGACGACCTGCCGGGGCGCGACCTCGGTGTCGGTCCCGTCCCTGCGGACCCTGACGGGGGCCTCGTTGACGATGGCGAGCCGGTCGAGGGTGCGCTTGGCGCGGAGCTCCTGGACGATGCCGATGGCCGCGTTCGCGACGATCACCAGGCCGAAGAGCCCGTCCTGCCACTCGCCGAAGATCATGATCAGCACCCAGAGCACGGCGATCACCCCGTTGAACAGGGTGAGGACGTTGGCCCTGACGATCGCGGCGACCGTCCTGCTCGACCGGCGCCGGACGTCGTTGACCTGTCCCGCGGCCACCCGCTCGGCCACCTGCGCCGAGGTCAGCCCCGGTTCCGTCACCTGCTGCACACGCTCCCCCGTTGATCGACTGGGACTCAGGGTACGCGGGGCCGGTGAGTGCGGTAGGGGATGTGACCCGATGTGCCGTGAGTATCACGTTAACCGGATAAGGGCGGATGGTCCCCGGCAGGGGGCCGGCACGGGCTCCGGTGCGGCCGGTGTGGCCGGTGCGGCCAGGGCTGGAACCGGGACGGAAGCCGGGGCGGAGAGCCGGTCACCAGAGGCGGTGCGGGCGGTGCGTCGAGGAGAGGCGCTCGCCGACGCGGTTCACCACGCCCTCGTGGGCGAGCGTGGCGGCGAGCACGCAGGCGGCGCTGATCCCCCTGGCGCGCGAGGAGCCGTGGGCGATGACCACGGTGCCGTTGAGGCCCAGCAGCACGGCGCCGCCGTGGACCTCGGGGTCGAGCCGGCGGTGGAGCTCCCTGATGCGTCTCTTCTGGAGCAGGCCGCCCATCCGGGCCGTCCGGCTCTCGTTGATCGTCTCTCGGAGCTCGGAGAAGGCGTAGCGGACGCTGCCCTCCATGGTCTTGAGCGCCACGTTGCCGGTGAAGCCGTCGGTGACGATGACGTCGACGGCCTGGGTGAGCAGGTCGTGCCCCTCGACGTTGCCGGCGAAGTCGAGGCCCGGTGCGGCCGACAGCAGCTCGTGGGCCCGTTTGACGAGCCTGTTGCCCTTCTCCGGTTCGCTGCCGATGGTCAGCAGGCCGATCCTGGGAGTCTCCACGCCCAGCGCGGTCTCCGCGTAGGCGGCGCCGAGGTGGGCGAACTGGACCAGCATCTCCGGCTTGACCTCGGCGTTCGCCCCGGCGTCCAGCAGCACGGTCGGGCGGGGCCGGGTCGGCAGGGCCACCGCGATGGCGGGCCTGAGCACTCCGGGCCGGCTGCGGAGCCTGAGCTTGCCGGTGGCCACGATCCCGGCGGTGGACCCGGCCGAGACCACCGCGCAGGCGTCGCCGCGCCGTACCAGGTGGCAGGCGACGGCGATGCTGGAGCGGGGACGGCGCAGGCTGGCGAGGGCGCCCTCGTCCATGGCCAGGGCCTCCTCGGCCCGGACGATGGGGATCTCGGTGGTGGCGTCGTGCCGGGAGAGGGCCTCGGCCAGGGGGGCGGGGGCGCCGACGAGCACGATGGAGATCCCGTGCTCGCGCGACGCCTGCACGGCACCCGCCACGATCTCGTCGGGGGCGTGGTCGCCGCCCATCGCGTCCAGGGCGATCGGCATGGTGCCGGGAGCGTCGATCTCAGGCAAGCGGTCACCTCGTGCGCGATGGTCTGTCCGCATCGTAGGCGGGCACCGGGGCCGGTCGCGCCACGGGGGTGATCAGAAGGTGACGGGGAGGTTCGCGTCGGTCCTCTCCCGGGAGACGACGACCTTCCCGAACGCGACCCGGCCGACGACCCTGATGACCGGTCCGCCCTCACCCGCCGGACCGTCCGTGCCGCCGGAGACGGAGCGCTTGGCGAACAACGCGCCGACCTCGTCGATGACGTGGGCGTTCTCGGGCACCCTGACGATCAGCTTGCCGAAGTGGCAGTCGACCTCCAGGGTGATCTCCCGGCCGGGGAGCACCGCGTCGGACAGGTCGGCGATCAGGGCGCCGAAGGAGACGCTCAGCGCGGTGTGCCGCCCGGCGACCCAGCGCCCGCCCCGGACGACCTTGCTGAAGACGGCGGCGACCCGCTGCCGCTCGGTGGCGGGGCTCTGGCCGTGGGCGGTGAGGCCGGGCAGGTCCCGGGTGAGGGGGACGAGGTCGCCGGTGGTGACGGCGGAGTAGGCGGCGTCCAGGCGGTCGGCGTGCTCGACGCTGGTCAGGCGGCCGGTGGCGAGCCCCTCCGCCAGCACCGCGGCCACCCGGTCGCGGTCGGCGTCGGAGGCGCGCAGGGCGGTCTCGGAGGCACGCGGAGCGGCACCGGGGGCGTGCGGGACGGCCTCGGGGGCGTGCGGGGCGACACCGGGGGCGTGCGGGAGGGGGACGGGGGACGTCATACCCGCGATTCTACGGCGATTCGCGATATATCGCGAGGCTCCTCGGCCGGGAATCCCGCGCGGAACGCCGTCGTCGACGGGGCGAGCGGCCGTCCGGCGCGGGATGCGCGCCGTGCGGTGTCGCCCTTCGTGCCCGGCCCGGTGCCGTCCCCGGGGGTGACGGCACGGACGCGGACGCGGCACGGAGCTCCGTCACGCGAGGGGGGTGGGGGGGGGGGGGGGGGGGGGGGGGGGGGGGGGGGGGGGGGGGGGGGGGGGGGGGGGGGGGGGGGGGGGGGGGGGGGGGGAGGGGGGGGGGGGGG
>NZ_JBVJIA010000070.1:0-7289 GCF_055586505.1 Streptosporangium sp. NPDC050148
CTCGTCGAAAGCACGGGCGAACACCGGGAAGGACCCGTACAACTCCCGCCCCATCCCCACCCGCTGCGAACCCTGACCGGTGAACAGGAAACCCAGCCCGCCCGGGCTCACCTGTCCTGACACGACCTGCCCGCCCAGCAGCACCGCGCGGTGCTCGAACAGCGAACGACCCGTGGCCAGTGACCACCCCACGTCCACCGGATCGACATTCACCAGGCCGGAGAACCGGTCCACCAACCCGTCCAGTGCCCTGGCCGAACGTGCCGACACCACCCACGGCACCACCGGCACGTCCCCACGCTCGACCGGTGTCTCGGTCGTCGGTTCGTGTTCCAGGACGACGTGGGCGTTGGTGCCGCTGATCCCGAACGACGACACCGCAGCCCGACGCGGCCTACCCTCATCCGGCCACTCCCGAGCCCGGGTCAGCAACTCCACCGCTCCGGCCGACCAGTCCACGTGCGGCGACGGCTCGTCCACGTGCAGGGTCTGCGGCAACACCCCGTGCCGCATCGCCATCACCATCTTGATCACACCCGCCACACCCGCAGCAGCCTGGGTATGACCGATGTTCGACTTCACCGACCCCAACCACAACGGCCGATCCCGCCCCCGACCGTAGGTCGCCAGCAACGCCTGCGCCTCGATCGGATCACCCAGCGTCGTCCCCGTACCGTGCGCCTCCACCACATCCACATCACCCGGCACCAGACCCGCATCCGCCAACGCCCGAGCGATCACCCGCTGCTGCGACGGACCATTCGGCGCCGTCAACCCATTACTGGCGCCGTCCTGATTGACCGCACTGCCCCGCACCACCGCCAACACCCGATGACCATTACGCCGCGCATCCGAGAGCCGCTCCACCAGCAACACCCCGACACCCTCACCCCACCCCGTACCATCCGCCGACGCAGCGAACGACTTGCACCGCCCGTCAGCGGCCAACCCCCGCTGCCGGCTGAACTCCACGAACGTGTTCGGCGAGGCCATCACCGTCACGCCTCCGGCCAGGGCCAGCGAGCATTCGCCACGGCGCAGGGACTGGACGGCCAGGTGGAGCGCCACCAGCGACGACGAGCACGCCGTGTCGATGGTGATGGCGGGTCCCTCGAAGCCGAAGGTGTAGGCCACGCGCCCGGTGGCGATGCTGGCCGCGTTGCCGTTCCCGAGGAAGCCTTCGAGCTCCTCGGGGATCGAATGCATCCGCGAGTGGTAGTCGTGGTACATCAGGCCGGTGAAGACCCCGGTCCGGCTTCCCCTCAGCGAGGCGGGCACTATGCCCGCGCGTTCGATCGCCTCCCAGGAGGTCTCCAGCAGCAACCGCTGCTGCGGATCCATCGCCAGCGCCTCACGCGGAGAGATCCCGAAGAACCCCGCATCGAAATCCGCCGCGTCGTACAGAAAACCCCCCTCACGCGCATACGACGTCCCCGGCCGATCAGGATCATCATCGAACAACCCCTCCAGATCCCACCCCCGATCGCTGGGGAAGCCCGACACCCCGTCCCCACCCGAGACCACCAGATCCCACAACCCCTCCGGAGACGACACCCCACCCGGGAAACGACACGCCATGCCGATGACGGCGACGGGCTCGCGATCCTGCTCCTCGACCTCCCGCAGGCGCCGCTGTGCCTCCTGCGCCTCCGCGATGGCCCGCTTCAGGTAATGACGGAGCTGCTGATCGTTCGACATGCGGTTCTAGCCCCCGAGGTTCTCTACCAGGTTGAAAAGGTCGTCGTCGCTCGCGTCCGCCAGTACGTCGACGTCATCGCTCTCCCTCGCGGTCCATTCGGCGAGAAGGGCGCGCAGGCGGGCGGCCACCGCGGGACGGTCGTCGGCCTCCAGCGTCTGCAGAACCGCCAGCGCCTGGTCGATCGGCTCGGTGTCCCTGGTGAACAGCCGCTCACGCAGGTGATCGGAGATCGCGGACGGTGTGGGATGGTCGAAGACCAGGGTCGCGGGCAGCCGCAGGCCGGTCTCCGCGGCGAGCTTGTTGCGAAGCTCCACCCCCATGAGGGAGTCGAAGCCGAGTTCCTTGAACTGTCGCTCCGCTTCGATCGACTCCGCTCCCGCATGGCCGAGGACGGTGGCGATGTGCCCGCGCACGAGGTCGAGCAACGCCCGGTCCCGTTCCTCCTCGGGCAGGAGGGCCAGCCGCTCGGTCAGGGTCCGCGTGTCCCCGCCCTCGACGGTGCGGCGACCCCGCGCACGCACCAGGCCGCGCAGCATCGGCGGCAGGTCCGCCCCTTGGGCCCGTACCCCCGTCAGGTCCAGCCGTATCGGCAGCAGCGACGGCTCGCCGCGCCCGAGGGCTCCGTCGAACAGGGCCAGCGCCTCCGTCCCGGTCATCGGTACCGCACCCGTACGCGCGATCCGTGTCCGGTCCGTGTCGCCGAGTCCGTCGCCCATGCCGTGTTCCCACAGGCCCCAGGCCAGGGAGGTCGCGGGCAGTCCTTGGGTCCTGCGGTGGACGGCCAGCGCGTCGAGGAAGGCGTTGGCCGCCGCGTAGTTGCCCTGTCCCGGGCTGCCGAACGCCGAGGCGGCGGAGGAGAACAGCACGAACGCCCGGAGCGGCCGGTCCCTGGTCAGCTCGTGCAGATGCCAGGCCGCGTCCGCCTTGGGACGGAGGAGCCGGTCGATCCGTTCCGGTGTCATCTGCTCCACCAGCCCGTCATCGACGGCGCCGGCCGTATGGACCACCGCGGTGACCGGTCCGTCCAACCCGTCCAGCAGTTCTCGCACGGCCGTACGGTCGCCCACGTCGCAGGCCGCGACCGTGACGTCCGCGCCCCGCGCGGTCAGGTCCGCCACCAGTTCGGCGGCGCCCGGCGCCCGCCCACCGCTCCTGCTCACCAGGACCAGACGGCGTACGGCATGCGCCTCCACCAGATGGCGTGCCACGAGACCGCCCAGTGTCCCGGTGCCACCGGTGATCAGTACCGTGTCGTCGTCGTCCCAGACGACGTCCCGTGACGGACCGTCGGCACGGGCGAGCCTCGGCGCGTGGAGGATCCCTCCGCGTACCGCGAACTGCGGTTCGTCGGACGGCAGCAGCGCGGGGGGTTCCGCGCCTTCTTCGAGGTCCAGCAGGGTGAACAGGCCGGGGTGTTCCGACTGGGCCGAACGCACCAGCCCCCACACCGCCGCAGCCACCGGATCGGCGTCCTCACCGTCACCGGTCGACACCGCACCGCTGGTCACCACCGTCAACCGCGACGAGACCGAGCGTTCGTCGGCCAACCACCCCTGAACCGCCTCGAGCGCCTCCCGGGTCGCCTCCCGTACCGCAGAGGGCACGTCACCGCTCCGTCGCGCGATCCGCTTCACCACCGCGACGCTCTCTCCCTCCCCGGTCACCGGCGTCCACTCCACCCGGAACAGCGAGTCCCTGGGCGCGGCGCCCTCGATCTCCGTGGCGGACAGCGGCCGTAGCCGCAGGGAGCGGGCCGTGAGGACCGGCCGGCCGGTGCCGTCGGTGACGAACATCAGCACGTCGCCGTCACCGGTCTCGGTGATCCGGACGCGGAGGGACGTCGCCCCGGCCGCGTGCAGCCGTACGCCACCCCAGGAGAACGGGAGCTCGGCCGTCTCCCGGCCGTTGAGCATGAGCGCATGCAGGCACGCGTCGAGTGCGGCAGGGTGGATGCCGAAGCCTGTCGCGTCCAGTTCGCCGGGCAGTGTCACCTCGGCCCAGAGACCGTCGTCGTGGCGCCAGACCGACCTCAGGCCCTGGAAGCTCGGACCGTAGTCGAGACCGGCCACGGCCAGGTCGTCGTAGAGCTCGTCCACGTCGGCCGGTTCGGCGCCTGACGGGGGCCATTCGGACCGCTCGGCGATGTCCTCCGGGGCTTCCAGGTCTTCCGGGCCTTCCGGGTCGGCGGAGGCCAGCGTGCCGGTCGCATGCCGTACCCATGGTTCTCCATCGGCGCGGCTGTGGACGGCCAGCGACCGGCGGCCGTGGTCGTCCGGCCCGTTCACCGTCAGCTGCACCTGGCGGGTACCCCTGTCGGGGATCACTAGCGGGGTCTCCAGGACCAGTTCCTCCAGCAGGTCACAGCCGACCTGATCACCGGCCCGGATCGCCGACTCCACCAGCACCGCCGCCGGCACCACCACCCTCCCGGCCACCACGTGGTCGGCCAGCCACGCATGCCGTCCGGTACGCGAGAGGTCACCGGTCAGTACGACACCGTCCCCGTCGGCCAGGGGAACCGTCACGTCGAACAGCGGATGACCACCCGGCCGAGACGCCCCGGTCACCGGGGCTTCCAGCCAGTAGCGCTGCCGGTCGAAGGCGTAGGTGGGCACGTCCACCGGTCGGCCCTGATCGACGTAGGCCGCCCAGTCGACCGTGGTGCCGGTCACGAAGGCTCCGGCGACGGCGGTGAGCACGGTCTCGGGTTCGGCTCTGCCGTCGCGCAGGGTGGGCAGGAAGGAGGCGTCGGTCAGGGTGTCCTGGCCCATGGCCGACAGCACCCCGTCGGGGCCCAGCTCGACGAACCTGCCGATGCCGTGGGAGGCCGCGTGGGCCAGGGCGTCGGCGAAGCGCACCGGCCGGCGTACCTGGTCGGTCCAGTAGTCGGCCGAGAAGGTCGTGATCGGCTCGCCGGTCAGGTTGGAGATGACCGGGATGGAGGGGGGCTGGTAGGTCAGCCCTTCGGCGATGCGGTGGAAGTCCCGCAGCATCGGCTCCATGCGGGCCGAGTGGAAGGCATGGCTGACGCGCAGGCGGTGGCTTTTGCGTCCCCGGGAGGTGAGCGTGTGCGCCAGGGCGGTGACGGGTTCTTCGTCACCGGAGACGACCACCGCCTGGGGGCCGTTGACGGCGGCGATCGAGACGCCGTCGAGCAGTAGGTCGGTGACTTCCTGTTCGGTGGCCTGAAGCGCGATCATCGCCCCACCGGCAGGGAGTTCCTGCATCAACCGACCCCGTGCCGCCACCAGCGCGCACGCATCCTGCAACGACATCACCCCGGCCACATGAGCCGCCGCCAGCTCTCCTACGGAGTGGCCCACCAGGATGTCGGGCCGCACGCCCCACGACTCCAGCAACCGGAACAGGGCCACCTCGAGCGCGAACAGTCCAGCCTGGGCGAACACCGTCCGGTCAAGGATGCCGTCCTCGGAGGAGAAGACCACCTCCCGCACCGAAAGGCTCTGTAGGTGCGCATCCAGCAGGGACGTGGTCTCGTCGAAAGCACGGGCGAACACCGGGAAGGACCCGTACAACTCCCGCCCCATCCCCACCCGCTGCGAACCCTGACCGGTGAACAAGAACCCCAGTCCGCCCGGCTCGGCTCGACCGGTCAGCACCCCGGCCGTCTCACGCCCGGCAGCCAGCGTGCTCAGGCGCTCCAGCAGTTCCTGACGGCCCGTTCCCGTCACCACGGCGCGGTGTTCCAGCACCGCACGGCCCTTGGCCAGCGAGTAGGCCACGTCCACCGCACGCAGGTCCGCATGCCGATCCAGGTGCTCCGAGAGGCGTTCGGCCTGAGCACGCAACGCGGTCTGGCTACCGGCCGACAGCGTCCATGCCAGCGGTCCCGGCTCGTCACCGGCAGGTGGTCGCGCAGGGGAATCCTCGGCAGGGGGCGCCTCCAGGATGACGTGGGCGTTGGTGCCGCTGATCCCGAACGACGACACCGCAGCCCGCCTGGGCCGACCCTCATCGGGCCACTCCCTGGCCTGAGTCAGCAACTCCACCGCACCGGCCGACCAGTCCACGTGCGGCGACGGCTCATCCACATGCAACGTGCGCGGCAACACCCCATGCCGCATCGCCATCACCATCTTGATCACACCCGCCACCCCCGCAGCAGCCTGGGTATGACCGATGTTCGACTTCACCGACCCCAACCACAACGGCCGATCTCGCCCCCGACCGTAGGTCGCCAGCAACGCCTGCGCCTCGATCGGGTCACCCAGCGTCGTCCCCGTACCGTGCGCCTCGACCGCGTCGACATCACCCGGCACCAGACCCGCATCCGCCAACGCCCGAGCGATCACCCGCTGCTGCGACGGACCATTCGGAGCCGTCAACCCGTTCGACGCACCGTCCTGATTCACCGCACTGCCCCGCACCACCGCCAACACCCGATGACCAAGCCGACGCGCATCCGAGAGCCGCTCCACCAGCAACACCCCGACACCCTCACCCCACCCCGTACCATCCGCCGACGCAGCGAACGACTTGCACCGGCCATCGGGAGCCTGGCCGCGCTGCCGGCTGAACTGGACGAAGGCGTCGGGTTTCGCCATGACCGTGACCCCGCCGACCAGGGCCAGTGAGCACTCCCCCTGGCGCAGCGCCCGCATCGCCCAGTGCAGCGCCACCAGCGACGACGAGCACGCCGTGTCCACCGTCACGGCCGGTCCCTCCAGACCGAAGGTGTAGGCCAGGCGGCCGGAGGCGACGCTTCCGGAGTTGCCGATGCCGATGTGTCCTTCGAGGTCCTCGGGGGTGGTGAGCAGTCGTGCGGCGTAGTCGTGGTACATCAGGCCGACGAAGACCCCGGTGTCGCTGCCGCGCAGCGTGGTCGGGTCGATACCCGCGTGCTCGATCGCCTCCCAGGAGGTCTCCATCAGCAACCGCTGCTGCGGATCCATCGCCAGCGCCTCACGCGGAGAGATCCCGAAGAACCCCGCATCGAAATCCGCCGCGTCGTACAGAAAACCCCCCTCACGCGCATACGACGTCCCCGGTCGATCAGGATCATCGTCGAACAACCCCTCCAGATCCCACCCCCGATCGCTGGGGAAGCCCGACACCCCGTCCCCACCCGAGACCACCAGATCCCACAACCCCTCGGGGGACGACACCCCACCCGGGAACCGACAGGCCATGCCCACGATCACGACCGGATCGGTGTCGGTGGCCGCGACCGGCGCGGACGGGACGACCACACCGGTGGACGTCCCGAACAGCTCACCGTTCAGGAACTCGGCCAGGGCGGTCGGGGTCGGGTGGTCGAAGACCAGCGTCGCGGGCAGTCTCCAGCCGGTGGCGGTGCTCAGCCGGTTGCGCAGTTCCACGGCGGTGAGCGAGTCGAAGCCGAGCTCATTGAACGCGCGGCGCGCATCGACCGGCTCGGTATGGCCCAGCACCTCGGCGGTGTACCTGCTCACCAGTTCCAGCAGCCTGGCGCCGCGCTCGGTCTCGGGGAGCCCGGCCAGGGCTTCGACGGGAAGGCCGGGTCGTTTGGTGGTTCGGCGGGCAGGAACCCCCCTCACCAACCCCCGCAACAACGCCGGAACCTCCCCCGCAGACCGCAACACCCCCACAT
>NZ_JBVJIA010000071.1:0-6600 GCF_055586505.1 Streptosporangium sp. NPDC050148
CTCCAGCGCCTGCCACTCGGCGTCCGTCAGCTCATAGCGTCGCACCACGTCTTACATACTGCACGATTCCCAACCACTTTGACGACACGCCCTAGCGGATTTCACGGCTCAGCATGCCGACGGCTGCGGTAGGCGGCGGTCTTGGCCCGGGCGGTGCAGGCGGTGCTGCAGTAGCGGCGTGACCCGTTGCGGGTGAGGTCGATGTAGACGGCGTCACACTGGTGGGCCTCGCACTGCCCGAACCGGTCGGGGCCGTAGCCGTCCACGATCAGCGCGAGTGCGGTGGCGAACTCGCCGCCCATCGCTTCCACCTGGGTGCCGCCCGACCCGTGAAAGTGCAGGTGGAACGGCTGGCCGATGTCCTCGACCAGGTAGGGCTGCGCGGCGTACCTGCGGATCAGGGCATTGATGCGTGCGGCCTGGTCGGCCGCCTGATGTGCCAGCAGCGCCTCGCGCAGTTCCCGGGCCAGCTCGGCCAGGCCTACACCGGCGCCCGGATCGGCCCGCAGTGCCATCTCGACGCGTTCACCTGCGGCGGCGGCGAATGCCGTCACCAGCTCCTCACCCTGCGGGCACCTTGTCCTGGCGCCGCCTCGTCTGTGCGAGGTCGCCAGGTTGACCAGTTCGGCTATCAACGGCGCTTGCCGCGTCACGTTACAGGCTATTTCCACTTGACCAGTAACAACCTTTCCGATGTCATGGGCGTAACCGGAATTGATGGTAACGGAGTGCTTGTGATCACGTCCTATCGCCGCCTGCTGGCCCACTCGGGCGTTCCCTTCCTGCTCGCAGTGGGGATGATCGTCAAGGTGAGCACTCCGGTGCTCAGCCTCGCGCTGCTGCTGGCGGCCGTCGAGCGGCTCGGCTCGTATGCCGCGGGCGGCTTCGTCCTGACCGGGCATGCCTTGGCCCTGGCCCTGTGCGCGCCGCTGGGTGGCCGCCTGGCCGACCGTCACGGCGCGCGCCCGGTGCTCATGGCCTACCTCGCCGCTCACGCAGTGGCCTATGGCCTGCTGCTGTCCGCCTACCAGGCCGGACCCGCCGCCATGGTAGGCGCGGCGGTGCTGCTGGGCGCCACCACGCCACCCGTCGGCGCCGTGATCAGGGGGAGCTGGCCGCGGATCGTCCCGCCTGACTCGTTGCCGACCGCCTATGCGATGGACAACGCCGTCAACGAGGCGATGTTCATTCTCGGTCCGTTGCTGGTGCCGGTACTGATGCTGGCGATGCCGGCGGATCGTGTGGTGGCTGCGGCCGGCGCCTCTCTGCTGATCGGGACCATCCTCATGCTCGCATCACGCGCAATACCTCACGTGACGCCGGTGACATCGGCCGCGAAGCCCGGTACCCGGCTGAGCCGGCTGGCCGGGCCCCTCACCCACCGCCCCACCCTGGCCCTGCTGGTCCTGGCCGCCTTCGGCACCTTCTCCTTCGGCTGCCTGCGCATCGCCACGGTGGCCGCGGCCTCGAAGTTCGACTCGCCGTCCTCGGCGGGAGTGTTGATGGGGCTGCTGTCGGTCGGCGCGCTCGTCGGCGCGCTCGGCTACGGATCCCGCACCTGGCCCATCTCCGGCAAGCGGCTGCTCATCGTCTTGTCACTGGCCGATGGCGCCGGCATGCTCGCCGGAGCCTTCGCGCCGCAATTCCTCGCCCTGGCCGTACTGATCACTGTGATCGGGCTGCTGACCGGACCGCGCGACGCGGTTCAGCCCACCCTGCTCGCCGAACACGCCCCCGCCCGCTACCGCACGGAGGTCTTCGCCTGGCTGAACACCTTCATGTGGACCGGCTACGGCCTGGGCACCGCCGTCGCGGGCCACCTCACCGGCTCCGACGACAGCGGGACCGCCGCGTTCGTCGCCGCGTCGGCCCTCGCGCTGGCGAGCGCGCTCGTCGCCGCCATCGCCTACCGCCCCGCACCGCCCGAATCTACGCCGTCCTCGGCGCATACCGACGCGATACGACCGGACGCAGCTCGGACCGAATCGTGACCTGGAGGTTCCTCTCGCGACGCGATGAGGGCGAAGGAGGCGGTGGCGTCCCTGTGCCCGTTCCGCGAAGTGACCGCTCGAGATGACCGGATGAAAAGATCGAGCTGCCCAGCGACGCCGCAGATGCTCCCGACCACGGTGGCGGCATTCCGTAGCATCAGGGCGAAGCGATGGATGCCAGGAGGATGTCGATGGGCGAGCGCGACAGGCGGCGGGCCAAGGACGGCTCGGTTTCCTCCCGGATGGGGCGGCCGCCGTTCGCGGACCGGGAGGCGATCGTGGCCGCGGCGTTGGAGATCGGCCTGGCGCAGTTCACCATGACCGTAGTGGCCAAGAGACTCGGCACCTCGCACTCGACACTGTACGGATACTTTCGCAGCCGCGACGAGCTGGCCATGGCCGCGGTGGACCAGGCCGTGAACACGGTCGAGTGGCCCGAACCCGGCAACGACTGGCGAGCCTTCCTGAGTGCGACGGCGTGGGCGCACTGGCGCCTGTACGCCTCCCATCCCGGCCTGGCCGAAGAGATCATCTCCTTGAAGCTGACCTCCGCAGCCCTGGTGCGCCGCTACAACCGGACCGGCGTCGCCTTGCTGGGGTTCGGGTTCAGCAGCCAGGACGCCACGTTGATCATGGACATGGTCGCCGAACTGGTCGTGCAAGCGTTCATCGGCGCAGGGGAGAGCGAGCCAAGAACGCAGACATCGCTCGGCCGGCAGCGACGGCGCCGGGAGCTGATCGAGCCCTGGCTGGACGACTACGACCAGCGGCTGCGCCCTGTGCTCGCCTCGGCGGTTTCAGGAGCGCCGGAGGTCTGGTTCGAGCGCAAGCTGGAGCTGTTCCTGGACGGGGTGGCTCAGCGCCGCCGCTGAGCGAACCCCGCGTACGCCCCGTAGACACCGCACCTCCCTGTGCCGCCCTCCATGGCGACGGCCACTTTTCGACAGGCTGTTGTAAAGTGCCTGCGGACAGCAGACGAGAGAGGCAATGAAGCGCAAGCAGATGGATGAGACCACCACAGAGCCGGGTTCTCAGGGCGGCAGTGACCCCCGGCGCTGGAAAATGCTCTGGGTGATCGTCACGGCTCAGTTGCTGATCGTGCTGGATGCGAACATCGTCAACATCGCACTGCCCTCGGCCCAGACCGCGCTCGCCATGTCCGACGGCGACAGGCAATGGGTGGTGACCGCCTACTCGCTGACCTTCGGCGGCTTCCTGCTGCTCGGCGGCCGGGTGGCCGACCTGCGCGGCCGCAAGAAGGCCTTCGTCGCGGGGCTGGTGGGCTTCGCGCTCGCCTCGGCGCTGGCCGGACTGGCCCACGAACCATGGCTGCTCCTGGCCGGCAGAGCCGCGCAGGGCCTGAGTGGAGCCCTCTTCGCCCCCGCCGGACTGGCCATGCTCACCACCTCCTTCACCGACACGACCGAACGCGCCAAGGCCTTCGGCGTCTTCGGCGCGGCCGTCGGCACCGGAGGAGTGGCAGGCATGATCTTCGGCGGCGTACTCACCGAGTACGCCTCCTGGCGCTGGTGCCTGCTGATCAACATCCCCATCGTGGCGACCCTGCTCGTCGCCGCCAGGCGAGTGTTGCGCGACAGTCGATCCAGTGGACCGATTCGCTATGACCTGCCCGGCGCACTGACCGCCACGCTGGGGATCGGCGCGCTGATCTACGCCGTCTCACAGGCGGAAGCGCGCGGCTGGACCCATCCTGTGCCCCTGGGCTTCGGGCTGGCCGGAACGACGTTGCTGGCACTGTTCGTCGGGATCGAGCACCGCTCGTCACAGCCGATGATGCCTCTGCGCGTGGTGGCCCACCGGGTCCGGGGCGGCGGACACCTGATCAACTTCATGGCCGGTGGCGCCCTGTACGCGGCCTACCTGTTCCTCACCTATTACCTGCAAAGCGTCAAGCACTACTCCGCGCTGCAGGCCGGCCTGGCCTTCGTCCCCATGGCCGCCGGCATCCTGATCGGAGCACTCGGCATCGCCAGGCTGCCCGCGCGCATCCCGCCCGCAGCCGTCCTGATCGGCGGCCTGGCTCTGGGCGCGCTGGGGATGGCCGGCCTGGCCACCATCGACCCCCACAGCGGCTTCGCCGTCGTGGGGGTCGCCCAACTCGTGGTCGGTACCGGGGTCGGCGCCGCACTGACCATGATCGTCAGTATCACCTTGCAGGACGTCCTTCCCGAAGACAGCGGCGTCGCCGGCGCGCTGACCAACGCCACCCAACAGATCGGCGGAGCCGTGGGCATCTCTCTTTTGAACGTCCTGGCCCTGTCGGTCACCAGCGCAGCGGCCGATCCTCGTTCGGCTTCAGCGCTCACCAACGGCTACGCGGCGGCCTTCCTGACCGGGGCCGCGGTACTGGCCGCATCGGCCCTGATCGTCTTGATCGCCCTTCGCCCCTTTGCCGTGCGACGATGACGCAGGCCCACCCGTCCCGGCCAGGGCTGAGAGCCCGCCGCCAAAGCGTTGGCCACGCGAAGGTGAGCTTCGACGCCGCGGTGATGGCGTCGGTGCGGTGCTCGATCACCGAGCAGACCTCGGCGTTGCCGCAAGGGCTGCACATCCTCGCCCCGCAAAGGCGGTTGCGCTTCGTCGCATACGTCCCGGCCGACTCACCCACCATGGTCGTCATCTGGCAACGGCCGGACGCCACAGTGTGCTCACCCTGTTGCGCGCCTTCGGCACCGGCCGCCATGGGGGCCGCGACGCATAGCGGCGATCGAGCGGGCCGAACTCAGGCGTAAGCGGCTGCAGCGATGGCGCCACTTGATCTGCACACCGTTGCTCACGTTTTCGACATGGCCCCGCTGAGGGGATCAGGAGGAGACCCTGATCCCCTCAGCGGTATCGGTCGCGGCCCAAGGCCCCCCGAAGCCATCGATGCAGCAGATCACCTGCCGGCACCGCGAGCCGCTCCTGACCTAGAGCCGCTCGAGGAGCTCTTGCATCTGCTCGATCTCGGCCTGCTGGGTGGTCACGATGGTCGTGGCGAGCTCCTTGGCCTTGGGATCTGCCCCATCGCTCTGCTCGGTCTTGGCCATCATGATCGCCCCCTGGTGGTGGGCGATCATCATCTTGGTGAACATCCGGTCGAACTGCGCGCCGTTGGCCGCCTGAAGCTTGACCATGTCCTCCTCGGTCATCATGCCGGGCATGACATGCCCGCCATGGCCCCCCTCCGGCGCCGGAGCCTTCCACTCAGACAGCCACTCGGCCATCGTGGCGATCTCCGGGCCTTGCGCGGCCTTGATCTTTTCCGCCAGCTCCCTCACCTGCCCGTCAGCGGCCCGCTTCTCGGCCAGCTCGGCCATTTCCACGGCCTGCTCGTGATGCGGGATCATCATCTGCGCGAAGGTGACGTCGATGTCGTTGAAGGAAGCTTGCGGTGTCCGGCTCGCGGTCGCGGTCGCGGCGGGAGCGGAAGCACTCCCCGTCATTGCGGTGTGACCGCTCATCGCATCCTCGCCCCCTCCGCAAGAGGTGAGCAGCGTAAGAGCACCTGCCCCCGCCGTAGCGGTCAGGGCGAGCTTGCGAAGGGCGGAGCGGTCGGTGAACATCTCTATGATCTCTTTCCGGTCGGTCGTGTCTGTGCGGCGATCATCTGCGGACGGATTTCCACCGCCGTCCGCGCAGGTGATCGGCCTATAGGCGCAGAACCGACAGACGTGCCAGGCGTAGCGCCGTCCGGCGTGGGGGCGGACGGGCACTGAGCCGTGCCGTAGCGGCTTCGCCTGCCCGGGGCTGCGCGATCTGCCGCCTGCGCAGGGACGCCGTAGCGGCCAGGAGAAGGAGCAGCGAGGTGAGCACGGCCAGGCAGACGGCGCTGGGATCAAGGGGCAAAGGAGTGTCCTGGCGCCCCGGGCCCAGGTGTTCGGCAGGGGGAAGGAAAGCGGAATCGAGCAGGAGGGGCTCCTGCGGCGCTGAATGATCGACGCTAGGGGCGTGCCCGAAGGCGACGGGCATGCCGAGGTGTTCTCGCCGGTGATCCAGATGTCCCAGCGTGTGCATCCCCACAACGCCCAAAACCAGAGCGATCAAAAGACACCGGTGCGACATCCGCGACGCGGACCGGCGAGCGAAGCCGTTCATCGTCCTACCCCCGCGCTCGCGGTCTGACCCTTTCCATTCTCCTACGATCCTTCATCGTAGAACACTCCGGTGCGACCATGCGGCAAAAGACCCTCGCCGGGGACGGCAGCCGCACGGTGTGCGGCGTGAGCAGGTGATCGCCCCCGTCCGATGGACGTACGCAGACGAGGCAACAGCATACTGGCCTCTATGAAAAAGAGAACGGAGAGGCGCCGCGAGAGAGCGGCCGCACCGCCGGCTCCCTGATGTCATGCCCGCCCATCAGATCGAAGTCCGGTGAATCGCTACACAGCATCTACTACTTCATATAGTTTATCGTGCTGGACGGGCGTCGCTTCTCAGCCCGTTCGCTGTAAGCCTGCCTCCCTTGCCGCTGGGGGCTCGCATCATCGAGCGCCGGTGGGGGGGGGGGGGGGGGGGGGGGGGGGGGGGGGGGGGGGGGGGGGGGGGGGGGGGGGGGGGGGGGAGGGGGAGGAGGGGGGAGGAGGAGAAGAAAAGAAAAAAAAGAAAA
>NZ_JBVJIA010000072.1:0-6258 GCF_055586505.1 Streptosporangium sp. NPDC050148
GCGGTGGGCACGCTGCGCCGTGACGAGGGCGGCATGGAACGGGTCCTGTTGTCGCTGGGCGAGGCGCACGTGCACGGTGTCGAGGTCGACTGGAGTCCGGCCTTCGGTGACGCGCCGCCGTATCTGGACGTGCCGACCTACCCCTTCCAACGCCAACGCTACTGGCTGCTGCCGTCCGATCGCGGTGAGGCCCCGGTCACGGACACCTGGGGATACGACATCGCCTGGCGGCCCGCGGCCTCGTCCCCCGCGACCGGCGCCCTGTCCGGTGACTGGCTGCTGGTCGTCCCCGAGGACCACGACCACGACCTCGTCGGGGCGGCCACGGAGGCGCTCGAACGGCACGGCGCCCGGCCCACGATCCTCACCGTCGGCGGTACGGACGACCGCGACACGCTCACCCGGAGGCTGGCCGAGCATGCCGAACCGGCCGGTCTGCTCTCCCTGCTCGCCCTCGACGAACGCCCCCACCCCCGGCACCCGGCCGTCCCCGGCGGCGTGGCGGGGACGCTGACCCTGATCCAGGCGCTGGCCGGCACCGGATGGACCTCCCCGCTGTGGTCGGTCACCTCCGGCGCCGTCTCCACCGGCCCGGACGACCCGGTCCGGCGGCCCGTCCAGGCCGAGACCTGGGGCCTCGGGCGGGTGGCCGCACTGGAACACCCCCGGACCTGGGGCGGGCTGGTGGACCTGCCCGGCGCACCGGACGCGACCGCCTGGGACGGGCTCTGCGGCGTACTGGCGGGACTCGACGAGGAGGACCAGGTCGCGATCCGCGACACGGGCATCCTGGTACGGCGCCTGGTCAGGGCACCGATCACCGCTCCCGCCGGGTTCCGGACCTCCGGCACCGCGCTCATCACCGGTGGCACCGGCGCGCTGGCACCCCACATCGCCCGTTGGCTCGCGGGACGCGGCGCCGAGCACCTCGTCCTGGCCGGTCGCCGCGGACCCGCCGCGGAAGGGGCGGCGAAGCTGGAGCGGGAGCTCGGTGAGCTGGGCGTCACCGTCGAGATCGTGAGCTGCGACGTCGCCGACCGCGCGGAGGTCGCCTCCCTCCTCGACCGGCTCCGTTCCGAGGGGCACGTCCTGCGCACGGTGGTACACGCCGCGAGCGCCGCGCGCCTGGCCTCGCTGGCCGAGACCACGGTCGCGGAGTTCGCCGAGGCGACGGCCGCCAAGGTGAACGGAGCCGTGCACCTGGACGAGCTGCTCGACCACGACGACCTGGACGCCTTCGTCCTGTTCTCCTCCATCGCGGGAGTCTGGGGCAGCGGTGACCACGGCGCGTACGCCGCGGCGAACGCCTTCCTCGACGCCTACGCCGCGTACGGCAGGAGCCGCCACGGGCACGCGCCGATCTCCGTCGCCTGGGGGGTCTGGGACAGCGAACGCCTTCCCGAGGAGGTCGACGAGGAACGCCTGCGCCGCCAGGGCCTGCCGTTCCTCGACCCCGGGACCGCCCTGGACAGGCTGGAGCGCGTCCTCGCCGAACGCCCGGCCTTCGCCGCCGTCGCCGACGTGGACTGGGAGGTCTTCACCTCGACCTTCACCTCGGCCCGCTCCCGGCCCCTGCTCGCCGAGCTCGTCGGCGTACGGCGGACCGTGGTGGAGACCGGTGCCCCGGACGGGACGTTCGCCCGGCGCCTGGCCGCGATGCCGCCCGCCGAGCAGGAGCGGGAGCTGCTGCGCCTGGTGACCACCCACGTCTCCGAGGCGCTGGGGTACGCCTCGCCCCAGGCGATCGGCGTGGACCGGGCGTTCAAGGAACTCGGCTTCGAGTCCCTGACCGCGGTGGAGCTGCGCAACCGGCTCAACGCCGCGACCGGCCTGCGCCTGCCGGTGACGATGGTGTTCGAGCATCCGAACGCGGCGGCGCTGGCAGCGCACCTGCGGTCGCTGCTCCTGGGGGACGAGCCGTCGGTGCACGCCGAACTCGACAGGCTGGAGGCCGCGGTCGCGGCCCTGGGCGACGGTGAGCGCTCGCTCGTCGCCGAACGGTTGTCCGCGCTGCTGGCGAGGCTGAACGACGAGAACCGGGCTCCGGACGGGGACGGTGACGACCAGGACCTCACGTCGGCCACCGACGACGAGATCTTCGACCTCATCGACCGCGAACTCGGCGCGTAGGAACAGGGGAGGAGCCGCAGTGGCGGACGAGGACAGGCTGCGCGAATATCTCAAGCGCGTCACCGGTGAGCTGCGCAAGGCCAACCGGCGGCTGAAGGAGGTCGAGGACGGCCACCGGGAGCCGATCGCGATCGTCGCGATGGCGTGCCGCCTCCCCGGAGGCGTGCGCTCCCCCGAGGACCTGTGGGAGTTCGTCGCCGCGGGCCGCGAGGCGGCCGGTGACTTCCCCGCCGACCGGGGCTGGGACCTCGGGAACCTGTACGACCCCGACCCCGACGCGTCGGGGTCGTCCTACACGCGTACCGGGGGCTTCCTCGGCGACGCCGACCGGTTCGACGCCGCGTTCTTCGGGATCTCTCCGCGTGAGGCGCTGGCGATGGATCCGCAGCAGCGGTTGCTGCTGGAGACCTCCTGGGAGGCGATCGAACGGGCCGGGGTCGCCCCGTCCTCGCTGCGCGGCAGCCGGACCGGCGTCTTCGTGGGCATCAACCACCACCAGTACGGCCCGCTGTTCCAGCAGGCACCGGCGAACGTCGAAGGACACGTCGCGACCGGCGTCGTGCCCAGCATCGCCTCGGGACGGATCGCCTACACGCTCGGGCTCGAAGGCCCTGCCATCACCGTCGACACGGCCTGCTCGACCTCGCTGGTCACACTCCACCTGGCCTGCCAGGCCCTGCGCCAGTCGGACTGCTCCCTCGCCCTGGCCGGTGGCGTCACCGTACTGTCCACCCCGGGTTCGTTCGTGGAGCTCAGCCGCCAGCGCGTGCTCTCCCCCGACGGAAGGTGCAAGGCCTTCTCCGCCGACGCCGACGGCATGGGCATGGCCGAGGGCGTGGGCATCGTGGTGCTGGAACGGCTCTCCGACGCCCGGCGCAACGGCCACCGGGTGCTGGCGGTCGTCCGGGGTTCCGCGCTCAACCAGGACGGCGCGTCCAACGGCCTCACCGCGCCCAACGGCGTCGCCCAGCAGCAGGTCGTACGGCTGGCGCTCGCGAACGCCGGGCTGACCGCCGCGGACATCGACATGGTCGAGACCCACGGCACCGGTACGCCGCTCGGCGATCCGGTGGAGGCCCGCGCGCTCATGGCGACCTACGGCGCTGAGCGTCCCGCCGGCCGGCCGCTCTGGCTCGGCACGCTCAAGTCCCATACCGGTCACACCCTGGCCGCCTCCGGTGTCGCCGGGGTCATCAAGACGGTCATGGCCATGCGGCACGGCATCCTCCCCCGTACGCTCCACGCCGAGAACCCCACCCCTCACGTGGAGTGGGCGGGCGGGGGGATAGCGCTGCCCACCTCGTCGATGCCGTGGCCCGAGACCGGGGCGCCGCGCCGCGCGGGCGTCTCCTCCTTCGGCTTCAGCGGGACGAACGCCCACGTGATCCTGGAGCAGGAACCGGTGACCGAGGTACCAGCCGGGGGCGGGGACGTGCCGGTGGTGCCGTGGGTGGTGTCGGCGCGTTCTCCGGGAGCGCTGGACAGGCTGGTGGAACGGCTGCCGGAACTGGTGGACGCCGATCCGGTGGACGTGGGCTGGTCGCTGGCCAGGGGCCGTTCGGTGTTCGAGCACCGTGCGGTGGTGCTGGGACGGGACCGTACGGAACTGGCGGAGCGCCTGGACGCCCTGACCGCCGGGCGTGGGACGGCCGGGGTGCTGACCGGGACGGCCGAGCCGGACGGGTCGGGGTTCCTGTTCACCGGTCAGGGTTCGCAGCGGGTGGGGATGGGGCGGGAGTTGTACGGGTCCTTCCCGGTGTTCGCCCGTGCTTTCGACGAGGTGACGTCCCTGCTGGATGGGCACCTTGGGGTTCCTTCGGTGCGGGAGGTGGTGTTCGCCTCCGAGGACGGGGTGCTCGATCGGACGGTGTTCGCTCAGGCCGGGTTGTTCGCGCTCGAGGTGGCCTTGTTCCGGTTGCTGGAGTCGTGGGGGGTGCGGCCGGATGTCGTGGTGGGGCATTCGGTGGGTGAGCTGGCGGCGGCTCATGTGGCAGGGGTGATGTCGCTGGAGGATGCGTGCGCGCTGGTGGCGGCACGGGGCCGGTTGATGCAGGAACTTCCTGCCGGTGGGGTGATGATCGCGCTTCAGGCCACCGAGCAGGAGGTGTCGGAGCTTCTCACCGACGGCGTGTCGATCGCAGCGGTCAACGGTCCTCAGGCGGTGGTCGTCTCCGGTGATGAGGAGCCTGTCGCAGCCTTGGCGCACACGCTCACCTCCCGGGGACGTAAGAGCCGTCGTCTGCGCGTGAGCCATGCCTTTCATTCGGCCCGGATGGAGCCGATGCTGCGGGACTTCCACCGCATCGCCGAGGGTTTGACCTACCGGTCCCCCTCGATCCCGGTGATCTCCAACCTGACCGGTGAGCCGGTGACGGAGTTCTCGGCCGATTACTGGGCCGACCAGGTGCGGGGTGCGGTTCGTTTCGCCGACGCTTTGACGCATGCGGCCTCGCTGGGGATCGGCAGGTTCATCGAGCTGGGCCCGGACGGGGTGCTGTCGGCCATGGGTCAGGACAGCCTGGCCGAGACGTCGTTCTTCCCACTGCTGCGCGGGGACCGGCCCGAGCCCGAGACGGTGGTGAGCGCCGTCGCCGGTGCGTTCGTGGCCGGGACGCAGGTCGACTGGGCGGCCTACTTCCAGACCGCAGGCGGTGATGGGGCACGTCCGGTGGACGTGCCGACGTACGCCTTCGATCGGCAGCGGTACTGGCTGGAGCCGACAAGGCAGACCGATCTTTCCGGTGCGGGGCTGTCGTCGGCGGGGCATCCGCTGCTGGGGGCGGTGGTGTCATTGGCCGAGGGGGACGGCCTGGTGCTGACCGGTCGCCTGTCCCGGGACGCCCAGCCGTGGATCGCGGACCACGTCGTGCTGGACACGGTGCTGCTGCCCGGCACCGCCTTCGTGGAACTGGCGTGTCAGGCCGGTGAGCGGGTCGGCTGCCGCCGGCTCGAGGAACTCACCCTGGAAGCACCACTTGTCCTGCCCGAGCACGGCGGACGCCGGATACAGGTGGTCGTGGGCGCGGCGGACGGCGCGGGCCTGCGTACCGTGGCGGTGCACTCGCGGCCGGAGGAGACGGACGAGGCGTGGGTCCGTCACGCCTCCGGCCTGCTCGCCCCGGGTTCCCCGCAGCCGCGCGCGACCATGGCCGCCTGGCCCCCGGCCGGTGCCGAACCGGTGGAGATCGACGGTTTCTACGAGCGGCTGGCCGAGCGGGGATACGCCTACGGCCCGGTCTTCCAGGGGTTGCGAGCCGTCTGGCGGCACGGGGACGACGTCTACGCCGAGGTCGCCCTCTCCGAGCCGTTCCGAGCCGAGGCCGAACGGTTCGGCGTGCACCCGGCACTCCTGGACGCCGCCCTGCACGCGGGCGGCGCGGCCGCACCGGAGCGGGCGGACGAGGTCCGGCTGCCGTTCTCCTGGGCGGGGGTGTCGCTGCGGTCCGCCGGGGTGAGCACCCTGCGCGTACGGCTGACGCCGTCAGGACCGGACTCACTGACCCTGGACCTCGCCGACGAGACCGGGGAGCCGGTGGCCTCGGTCGAGTCCCTCACCCTGCGGGCGGTCTCCGAACGGCAGCTCCGCGCGGCCGATTCTCCCGACTTCCTGTTCCGGGTGGAGTGGACGCCGGTGACGGGGGAGGGGGAGGGTGTCGCGGTGGTGAAGCGGATCGCGCGGGGCGGCGCCGATCCGCTGTCGTCGGTGCGGGAGGCCATCGGGGAGGCGCTGGAGGCGATCCAGGGGTGGCTGGCCGACGAGCGGTCGGCGTCGTCGCGCCTGACGGTGGTGACCAGCGGCGCGGTGTCGGTGGGCGACGGTGAGATCGCCGATCCGGTGGGCGCGGCGGTGTGGGGGCTGGTGCGTTCGGCCCAGGAGGAGCACCCCGGCCTGTTCACCCTGCTGGACCTCGAGGAGGGTGCGGAGCTCCCCGCGGTACTGCCGTCCGACGAACCGCAGCTCGCGGTACGCGGAGGAACCTTCCACGCGCCGAGACTGGCCCGGGTGAGCGCGGTCCCCGACGAGATCACCCTGGACCCGGATGGTGCGGTGTTGATCACTGGTGGTACGGGGGTGTTGGGGGGTTTGGTGGCGCGTCATGTGGTGGGGGTGTGGGGGGTTGGTCGGGT
>NZ_JBVJIA010000073.1:0-6220 GCF_055586505.1 Streptosporangium sp. NPDC050148
GAAGCGCAGACAACGCCACGAGCAGGCACAGAAGACGATCAAGGTGTCAAGCATCAAGCGAGGCCAGAGTGTCAACCATCAAGCGAGACAGGACACACAGCGCAACGAGTGACTTGCCGAATTGTTCTTATGAGTTATCAAGCGGCGGCGCGGCGCGCCGCCGTACCCGGCCCTCCGCCCGCCCGCCGACCGGGCGTGCGGCCTGGGGGCCGGTCCCGGACGGCGGCGGGACACCGGGCCGGGCACCACACGTCGGCCCCGCCGTACCAACCGAACGCACCGACCGGGGTTGCCCCGCCGCCGCACAGATGCAGCCCTACGATCGCCACTGCATGGCTGGAGGCCGTGCATGCTTGGGGGCGATCGACGATCCAGGGTTCGTTCCTCACCCTGGCTCACCGAGCAACGTGGCTGATCGCAGTTCGGCGGCGGACGGCACGCGGATACGCGAAGATCATTGAGCTTGACCCATGGCGGAACTGTCAGCTGAGAGGAACGTCCGTGATCGACTCGACCTACCGCGAGTGGTTTCGCCTGCGCACTCAGCTGGTCGTCAACTTGACGTGGTGCTCTGCCACCAAGATTGACGACGTCCTGGCTGCGTATGCCATCTCACCCGAGAGCACCCAGCCGGCGCGCTTCCTCGCAGACGACGTCGACATGTTCATCGGGCGTCTCGGCAAGGGCACCGTCATCATGGACTACCGTGTCGATTCCACCACCGATCAAGCTCTTCCCATTCTGGCGCAGTACGGCCCCTGCCTGAGCGCTACATGGATCGATCACGCCCCAGCGATGGTCTCGTATCGCACGGAAAGCGGCCTGGTGGTCAAATTCGACAGGCTGGAGTGGGACTGGTACCCAGTTCCTGATCTCGCCAGCGTCGAGCAATGGATCGCCGCCAGCCCAGCAGGTCGGGAGACCTGGGAGAACAGTTGCGATCTCGCCACGCTCATCACCGCCGAAGCGCTATGTCAGGCTGTGGTCGACGACGAATGGATGCGATCCGTACACACTGGCGTCACCTCACCAGATCCACTGGGGCAGGAGATGCCGTCAGCCCCACGCACTCTCAGCGCGATCATCGACAAATACGGTGACCGCACACCGTAGGACAGAGGTCCGGTAGAGCAGACCCGTGATCCCACATGATCGCCGTGCCCGTTGCGTGCCCGATGGGACGGGAAACGAGGGGGAACAGCGGGGAGTCACGGGGAACGCGATCAGGGCGGTGAGCTGCGTCTTCGCAGGTCGAGCAAGATCGGCATCCGTCTTTGCAAGCAGGATGTCAGGAGTTCGAATCTCCTAGGCTCCACCCCACGTCAAAGGCCACCTCCCATGATCGAGAAGTGGCCTTTTCGCGTCTGTACAGCAGCGAAATACAGCAACGGCCCCGATGCCGACCGGCGCGGGTCACCTGTGCTGTCGGCTTGGCTAGTCCTGAGGGATCGGGAAGCCGTACAGCTTGGAGATCTCTCGAAGAGCTTCAGCGCAGGCAGATTGCACGGGGGCATAGTCCTTGTACTGAAGCTTGACGCTGGCATAAGGGGTGTTGCCGCACGCACCGCGTTGAGGTCCAGTGCCGTGCCACCCGCATAGACCTTTGTGGCCTTCTCTACCTGGTTCATGGTGCTCGGGGTTCCAGGGCTTTACCCAGATGACGGTTTTCTCCATGGGGCGACGTTAGAGGCGTCAGGTGGCCAAATGGAGGAGATTCGATAGGAACGTGTTGGCACCCCCAAAATGAGCAAGCGTCGAAGGCCGCCCCATGCATGAGGCGGCCTTCATCGATCTCCGGTGGATTGCAAGAGGGCGTGGATCCGCGGAGCGCCGTAGGTGCCGCGCGAGTATCGATGGATCTCGGTGATGCGTGCGGCCAGGTGTCCATCACGTACCGCCCGAGGACCAGGGGCGCCCTGGCGACGGGCATAGAAGGCGGCTCGGGAGACCTGCAGCAGCTCACACGCGCGTTTGGCTTTGTGGCCGCTCTGCTTTTCCGCCTCGATGAAGGGATGCACCCTCACCGGGTCTCCTTGATGCTCCTATGTCGTCAAGCCGCCGCTGCCAGCATCTGTCCAGTCGTTTCGGAGCGGGAAGAAAGCCGTCTTAGATTCAAAGAGTCAAGGCAACACATTGGGCCGGGGTTCGGTAGCCGAGGCACTTGCGGGGGCGGTTGTTCAACCGGGCGGTCAACTCCTCGCGCTCATCGCTGGTCAGCCCGTCACGATCACCGGCGTCAACCTCGGCCTGGCGGATCCAGGCGCGGACCGCGGTCTCGGTCAGATCGAAGTCTGCCGCCACCTGGCCGACCGGACGGTCACCTCGCCGGCACAGCTCGACGATCTCGGCTTTGAACTCACGGGCGAACGAGCGGCGAGGGCGCGGTTTCTTCTTCCCCATGCTCTCCATCATGGACATCCTTCCGGGGACGAACCCCTGATCTCGGATGTCCGTCAAACCGGATCAAGCCCAGTCTTCGATCAGCGGTCGATGGCGGCCATGTTGTCCGCGTCGTAGCGCTCGCCGGAGGCCGGGGGCAGGTCGTTCAGGCGGGCGACGTAGCCGGCAGTGAGCTCGATGTGGTCGGCGGCAGCGTTCTCCTCCAGCCGGGCGACTCGCTTGGTGCCGGGGATGGGCGCGATGTCGTCCCCCTGGGCGAGCAGCCAGGCCAAGGCGACCTGTGCGGGCGTGGTGTCGATCTCGGCGGCTACGGCCCGGACCTCGTCGACGATTCGCAGGTTGCGTTCCAGGTTGCCGTCGGCGAAGCGGTGGTTGCTGCGGCGCCAGTCGTCGGCGTCGAGATCGTTCAGGGAGCGGATGTTGCCGGTCAGGAAGCCGCGGCCGAGCGGGGAGTACGGCACGAAGCCGATACCCAGTTCGCGCAGGACGGGCAAGATCTCGGCCTCCGGGTCGCGGGTCCACAGCGAGTATTCGGACTGGACCGCAGTGACCGGATGCACGGCGTGAGCGCGGCGGATCGTGGCAGGGCCGGCCTCCGACAGGCCGATGTGGCGGATCTTGCCTTCAGCCACCAGTTCGGCCAGCACGCCGACGGTCTCTTCGATGGGCGTGCCGGGGTCCACCCGGTGCTGGTAGTAGAGGTCGATGTAGTCGGTACGCAGGCGCTTCAGTGATCCCTCCACGGCCAGGCGGATGTTGGCCGGGGTGCTGTCCGGAGCCGAGCCACCGGTGTGGGAGATCAGTCCGAACTTGGTCGCCAGCACGACCTCGTCTCGGTGCCCCTGCACGGCCCGGCCGACCAGCCCTTCGTTGATGAAGGGGCCGTACCCCTCAGCGGTGTCGATATGGGTGACCCCGAGGTCCAGCCCGCGGTGGATCGTGCGGATCGACTCGTCGTCGAACTGGCCGGCGCCGGTGTAGAACGCCGACATTCCCATGGCTCCGAGACCGATGCGCGAGACCTTGAGGCTGCCGAGCGAAATGGTTTTCATGGCGCGGACTTCCCTTCCCATTACTTAAGTACCGTTCGGTGCAGAACCATAGCACATTAAGACCGTCCGGTACTGAACTGCGTTCGCCACCTTCGGCAGGATGAAACTCATGGTCAGCACAAATCTGTACCGAGGGGTACGCTTGTGGCATGGGTAACTCCCGTAGGGCCGTCATGGGTCGGCCTCGAGGATTCGACATCGACCAGGCGCTGGAACGCGCGATGCGGGTGTTCTGGGCGCGAGGTTACGAAGGCGCAACCCTCGCTGAACTGACCGGCGCCATGGGGATCACCAAGACGAGCATGTATGCGGCCTTTGGCAACAAGGAGCAGTTGTTCCGCAAGGCCCTCCAGCGCTACGGCGCAGGGCCGGCCGCCTACGCCACACGCGCCTTGGAGGAGCCCACCGCACGGGCTGTGGCCTTGGCGTTCCTCCGCGGGGCGGTCTGCACCACGACCCCTCCCGGCGGCCCCTCCGGGTGCCTGGCCGTGCAGGGTGCGCTGGCGTCGAGCGACGAGAGCCGGGCCGCCCACGACCTGCTTGTCGACTGGCGCAACGACGCGGGGATCCGCCTTGAGGAGCGCTTCCGGCGCGCCGTCAACGAGGGTGATCTTCCGCGCAACGCCGACCCTCGGCGTCTTGCCCGGTTCATCATGACGATGGGTTTCGGCATCGCAGTGCAGGCCGCCAACGGCCTCGGTCCTGATGAGCTCGATGAGATCGTCGACACGGCGTTGCTCGGCTGGCCTGCATAGCGGCTGCACCCCTTCGCTCGCCCCGGTGAAACATTCTCCTCGCATGAGGGCCGTGACGGTGCGGCAAAACTTCGGTACCGTTCGGAACAGAAGTTGCGAGCAGTGGTTCCTCCCTCTGCCGACGATCACCGCGACGAAACCGTCAAGGGCCGTCGCGAAACACCGAGCATGACCTCCGCTCCGGGGGCCGAAGAAGGGGATCATGTCCGACACCGACCTGCGCGAGTTCTACCTGCGCTACATCGGGGCGCTCAACGCCCACGAGATCTACCGCATGGACGAGTTCATCGACGACGAGACCACTTTGAACGGTGAGCCGGGCACTCGGGACCAGGTCGTCGCTGTGCTGAACGGCGACATCGACGCGGTGCCGGACTTCCACTGAAAGCTCCAGGAAATCGCGGTCGATGGTGATCGTCTGGCGGCCCGTCTGATCAACACGGGCACGCCTGCGAAGGAGTGGCTCGGCGTGGCTCCCACCGGCGCCTCGTTCGAGATCGTCGAGTACGCCATCTATCGGATCCGTGACGGGCGGTTCGTGCACATGACGGCCCTGCACGACGCCGAGACCTTGAGGCGGCAGCTCGGTGCCTGACCCCGGTAAGCCGATCGGCGTCGGCATCGTCGGCCTGAGCGCCACGGGAGGCTGGGCGGCCGGGGCTCACGTGCCCGCGCTGAGCGCCGTCGAGGGAATCGAGCTTCGCGCGCTGGCGGCGAGCTCCGAAGCCTCGGCCCAGGCCGCGGGAGCGGCGTATGGCGTACCCGCGTACACGTCGGTCGAGCAGCTCGCCGGCGACGAGAACGTCGATCTCGTCGTTGTCGCCGTCAAAGTGCCTCAGCATCGCGAACTCGTGTTGCCCGTGCTGAAGGCGGGAGTGCCGGTGCTCTCCGAGTGGCCGCTCGCCGTCGACCTGCGCGAGGCCGAGGAGATGGAGCGTGCCGCCGGGACGACGCGCACCTTCGTCGGTCTTCAGGGACGCTCCTCGCCTACCTTCCGCTGGTTGACCGACCTCGTGTCCGAAGGATTCGTGGGGGAAGTGCTCTCCGCCACCGTCGTGGCGTCTTCGACCGAATGGGGCACTCCGGTGTCTCAGAACATGGTCTACACGCTCGACCGCAAGCTCGGGGCCACGATGCTGACCATTGCGTTCGGACACGCGATCGACCTGGTGTCGATGGTCGTCGGCGAGCTTCAGGAAGTGGTTGCTACGACCGCGACCCGGCGCCGACAGGTTCCCCTCGGGCGTACCGGGCAGGTCGTTCTGATGACCGCCGAGGACCAGATCGCGATCTCGGGCACCGTGGCGGGCGGGGCCATCCTGTCCGTCCACCACCGTGGAGGCGCGGCATCGGGTGCAGGGTTCTCTCTGATCATCGACGGCACAGAGGGGAGACTCGAGATCACCGCCGCCGAGTTCCCGCACATCGGTCCGGTCACGGTGTGTGGCACACGCAGCGGCGGTCGGCCTACGAAGATCACGCTGCCCAGCGGCTACGACGACTATCCCGCCCTGGCCGGAACAGTGATCCACACGCTGGTGCACGCCTACGCCGCGATTAGGGACGACCTCGTCCACGGAACGGCTGTCGCCCCGGACTTCACCCACGCCGTCAAGCGCCACCGACTCCTTGACGCGATCGTACGGTCCGCCGCCACAGGCCAACGAAAAGCCCTCCGCCCTCACGACCTTGTGCGCAGTAGTTGATGGTGCGCGACCTGGGGTTACCAGGTGAGTCCGGCGGACCTTGTCGGAGACGAGGCCGGCGATGGCGTTGATGGTCTCGGGGAGGAGTTCGCGGCCAGCCACTCATCGGTCTTCACACCTCGAACGGCGAGGTCCGGCTCGGAGCCACGGTAGCGGGCTTTGAGCAGCTTGGCCGTTGGACGTCTGATTCCGTCGACGTGCAGCGAGCGGAGGGGACTGTACAAACAACGGTGTAACTCCTGATCAAGGAGACACCTGTGACGAGTACCGTGATCCAGGCATCCGAAGCGATGGACCTGGAGGAGCC
>NZ_JBVJIA010000074.1:0-5290 GCF_055586505.1 Streptosporangium sp. NPDC050148
CACTCTCCCAACCGCACGCCTGCCCCCCCCACCCACCCCCCCACCCCCTCCCCTCCCCCCCCCCCCCCCCCCCCCCCCCCCCCCCCCCCCCCCCCCCCCCCCCCCCCCCACGGCTCGGGAGGCGACACACACCTAGGAGGGTTCATGGCTCCCGCACTGCTGTTCCCGCTCCAGCCCCCGCATCCCGATGTGGTCGTGCCCTTCGGGGAACTGGTGAGAAGCGGCCTGGCCGGCCGACTCTGGCTGGGGCAATCGGTGGCGGCCGAGTCCCACCAGACGATCGCCTACCTGGCGGGCCGGGGGATCAAGGTGGCGGCCGGGCTGGGGGTGACGCTGATGCCGCTGCGCCACCCGCTGGAGGCGGCGGCCCAGGCGCGCAGCCTGGCGGTGCTCACCGGCAGGCCGGTCGTCGCCGGGTACGGCGCCGCCACCGCGGAGCTGGTCAAGGCGCTGCGCGGCGCGCCCTACGACAGGCCCGCGACGGCCGCGGCCGACTATGCCCGGGCGCTGCGCACCATCCTCGACGGCGAGATCCCCCCCACCTCCCGCGAGGCGTACGCCGCCGGCGGCGGCGGGCTGCCCCCGATGAGGCACGCCCCCGTCGAGGTGGGCCTGGGCGTGCTGCGCCCCGGCATGGCACGCAAGGCCGGCGCCGTCGCGGACGTGGCCATCACCTGGATGACGCCGCCCGCCTACGTGCGCGACACGCTGATCCCCGCCCTGGCCGAGGGCGCAGCGCACCGCGGCGCGCCGCCTCGCGTCGCGGCCGTCGTGCACGTGGCGCTGGCCGACGTCGGCCGCGACCCGCGCAGGCTCGCGGAAGCCGGGGCCGGGCACCACCTGCGGGCGCCGCACTACACCGACATGCTCAGGCGGGCCGGGGTGAGCGCCGATCCGGCCGACCCGCGCGCGGGCGCCGCCGCCCTGGTGGAGGCGGGGGTCTACGTGTACGGCACGGCGCAGGAGGTCGCCGAGCGCCTGCGCGGCTACCGCGAGGCGGGCGTCGGGGAGATCGTTCTCAACCCGGCGGGGGTGATGCGGACCGAGGGGTACAAGGCCGCGCTGGCCGACGCCGAGCAGATCCTCGACGCGATGGCCGGCGCCGATGACTAGCGCGCCGCCCTTCGGCGCCGAACGCCTGCTCGTGCTCGCCACCGGGTCGCTCGGCGCCGCCTTCCTGCCGTACTGGCTCAATTGGCTGCGGCACGGCTACCCGCGGCTGGAGGTCCGGGTGGTGTTGACCCGAAGCGCCGAGCGCTTCGTGACCCGGCAGTCGGTCGCGGCCATCACCGGCAGGGACGTGCCGCTCGACGTCTGGCCGCAGGACCCGGAGCCGGGCTCGCCGCACGTGGAGTACGCGAGCTGGCCCGACACCGTCCTGGTCTACCCGGCGACCTACCATTTTTTGAGCCGGTTCGCCGGCGGCAGCGGCGACACTCCCGCCCTGCTGGCGCTGCAGTGCACGTCGGCGCTGATCGGGATCGCGCCCGCCCTGCCGCCCGGCGCGGCCGGCTCCTATGCCTACCGGCGCAACCTCGCGGCGCTCAAGGACCGGCCCAACGTCGTGGTCGCCGACCCCGTGCCCACGCTGAGCACCCACACCAGGGAGCGCGACGCCCTCGCGGCCGCTCCCCTGTCCACCCTGATCGAACAGCTGGAGCGACGGCGCGAGCGGGAGGAGCGATGAGCGAGATCATCGAGTCGTTCGGCACCGGCTTCCTGCACACCACGATCGTCAGGCACGGCGAGGACGACTACCTGTGGACCCGGCGGCCCGGGCCCGAGCGCCGCGACGCGATGCGCATGCCCGGCGCCGCCGTGCTCGCGGCCGTCCGGGCACTGCCCGCAGGACCGGTCAGGCTCGTGCTGCCCGAGCGGGGCGACGGCACCGGCATGAGCTACCGGACCGATCAGGTCGGCTCGCTGGCGGGCGTCTTCCTGCGGGGCGCGTCGGGCACGGCCCGGATCGCCGACACCCTGGCGCAGACCGGCGCGACCCTCGCCCGGCTGCACGGCACGCCGGCCCCGCAGGGCGGCCTGCCGGCCCCCGAGGGCCCGCGGCGGCTGCTGTCGTGGCTGCAGGACGGGGACGGGCCCGGCGCCGCGCCCCGGCTGCACCGGCACGCGGCCGACATCCTCGGCCCCGGCCGCAGCGCCGCGGTCGCGGCGTGGTGCGCGCCGGCACGGCCGCGCGTGCTGCTGCACGGCGCCCCCAGCCTGGGCACCCTGCTGCCCCTGACGGCGGAGCGCGACGGCGCCCTGCTGACCGGGGAGGACCTGAGCGCCGGCGCACCGGAGTCCGACGTGGGCTGGCTCATCGGGGAACTGGTGGAGTTTCGCGAGCTGGCCGGCCGGTTCGGGCGCGCCACCCTCGACCACGACGCCCTCATCGGCCGCGTGCTGGACGGGTACGGCGGCCCCCTGGACCTGGCCGCCGTGGGCAGGGCCGCGACGGTGCGCTTCCTGAGCCACGTGCACGACTTCGCCGCGTACGTCAAATGGCACGACATCCTGCTGGACTACCTCGGGATCGTCGCCGACGTGATCGACGCGGCGCGGGCCGGGCGGTTGATCCGGCGATGAGGCGCCTGACACTGGGCAACGGCCTGCGGGTGGTCGTGGAGGAGGAGCGCTCCGCGCCGGTGGCCGCCGTCGCCGTCCACTACGGCGTCGGCTTCCGGGGCGAGGGCTTCCCCGGCCTCGCCCACCTGTTCGAGCACCTGATGTTCGAGGGGCACTTCCAGCAGGTGGAGGGCATCGGAGGGTTCTGCAACGCCTCGACCCGGCAGGACTACACCGACTTCTACACCGTCGTCCCGGCCGAAGCCCTCGACCGGGTGCTGGCCCTGGAGGCCGCCCGCATGCGCGCCCCGAAGATCACCGAGCGGGCCGTGCGGGCACAGACCTCGGTGGTGCGCGAGGAGATCCTGGGGAAGCTCCGCAAACCGTACGGCGGCTTTCCCTGGCCCAGGTTGTCGCCGGTGCTGTTTCGCGACGCCGCCAACGCCCACGACGGGTACGGCGACCACGAGTCCCTGCGCCGCGTCACCCTCCATGACTGCGAGGCCTTCTTCGAACGCCACTACAGCCCGGCCAACGCCGTAGTCACGGTGTCGGGGGACGTCTCGGCGGAGGCGGTACTGGAGGTCGTCGCACGCACCTTCGGGCAGATCCCCGCCAGGCCCGCCCCCGCGCCCGTCTCCTGGTGGGAGCCGTCGGCCGGGCCGCGGCAGGCCTCCTACGTCGACCGGCTCGCGCCGCTGCCGGCCCTCGCCGTCGGCCACCGGGTGCCCGACCCGGCATCCGGCGCCCACGTCGCGCTGTCGGCCCTGGCGGGCCTGCTCGCCGGGGGCGGCAGGCCGCGACTGCGCGAACGCCTGCGCCGCGAGACGGGACACACCATCACTTTCTCGGCGCGTGTCGGGTTGTTCGACTTCCTCGACGCCCGAGACCCCGACATGTGGGTGCTCACCGCGGTGCACCCGAGGGAGGTGCCCGCCGAGCGGGTGCTGGCCGCCGTGGACGCCGAACTGGAGTCACTGGCCGGCGACGGGCCCGGCGAGCAGGAGCTGCGGCGCTGCCGCAGTTCCTGGCTCACCTCCCATCACCGGTCCATGGACCGCATCGCCAACCGGGTGCGCCTGCTGGGACGTTTCGAGCTGCTGTTCGGCGACGCCTCGCGTGCCGTGCGGCTGCCGGAGATCTACGCCGGGGTGAGCGCCTCGGACGTGGCGGCCGCGGCGCGCGGCCTGCGCCCGGACTCGCGCGCGCTGCTCACCGTCCGCCCGAAGGAGGAATGACGTGGACCGTACGCTCGCCAACGGCCTGCGGGTGCTGGCCCTGCGCCACGGCGTCACCCCGCTGGTCGAGGCGCGCCTGCACCTGCCCCGGCCCTGCCCGGCCCGGGGCGACCTGGCCTCGTCCATGCTGCTGGCGGCCTGCCTGTCGCGACGCGAGGACGTGGAGTCGGACGTGGAGCTCGAAGCGGCGGCCGACGTCCACCAGATGACCGTCACCGCCCACGGCCCCGAGCCGCGGTCGCTGGCGGCGGCGCTGGCGCAGGCGGTGCGGGCGGTACCCGGCGAGGCCGAGGTGGAGCCGGCGCGCGGGCAGCTGACCGCCCAGCTGAAGATGGTGCGCGCGCACCCCGACATCACGGTCAGGCACGAGCTGGCGCGGCACCTGTTCGGCGATCACCCGGTGGCCTTCCAGGTGAGCGAGGAGGACGTCGGGCGGTGGCCGGAGCGGCCCTTGGACCCGTCCGGCGCCGTCCTGGTGATCCTGGGCCGGGACGACCCCGAAAGCCTGGCCGACGCCGCCGGCGAGGCGCTCGCCGGCTGGCCGACACCCCCGTGCCCCGCCCCGCCCCTGCCGCCGCTTCCCCCCATCGAGGGGGGCCGGCTCGCGCTGCTGCCGCGGCCCGGCGCGCCGCAGTCGCGCGTCCGCCTGCGCGCGCAGGCGGTGACGGTCGAGCACCCGCGCTATCCGGCCCTCTTCCTGGCCCTCAACGTGCTGGGCGGCTACCTCTCCTCCCGGCTGTCAAGGAGCCTGCGCGAGGACAAGGGCTACGTGTACGGCGTCACGACCTTCTTCGACACCCACCCCGGCAGCGCACTGCTGGCCATCGAGGCCGACACGGCGGCGGCCACCACCGGCGCCGCGCTCGAGGTGCTGGCCGCCGAGCTGCGCCGGATGCGCACGCACCCTCCCACCGAGCGGGAGATCGACTCCGCCCGGGCCTACGCGCTTGGCTCCATGGCCACCCGCCTGGCCCCCCGTGCGGCCTTCGCCTCTGCCCTCGCCGACATGGCGGCCAAGGGCAGGGACCCGCTGTGGCTGCTCGACTTCCCCCGCCGCCTGGCGGCCGTGTCGTCTCGCGACGTGGTGGCGGCGGCGAAGGACTTCTTCGCGCCCGGGCGCTTCTCCGGCCTGGTCGCCGCCGACCCCGGTACGCTCGCCTCCCCCCTGTCCCTGTGACCGGCGGGACTCCTCGCCGGCCTCCGGCGATGATGGACATTTCCCCTGTAGCCGCCGCACGGTCTCCGGGGGAAACGGCCAAAGGCCATACAGGTCATCGGGGCTGGTTCCGGCCGTACGGGAACGCTCTCGCTCAAGACGGCTCTGGAGCAGGCCGGGGTACTCCCCGGCGACCGCCGGCCCGGCCGGCTCCTGACGCGCCCGCACGATCGTGGAGTCACACTGACCACCTCCAGCCCGACCTGCCCACGCAAAGCGGCCTCGACGAGCAGCGCGTCCACCAACCCCTGAAACACCCCGGCCTTGGCCCAGC
>NZ_JBVJIA010000075.1:0-5069 GCF_055586505.1 Streptosporangium sp. NPDC050148
ACCCCCTCGGCCCACGCCGCACCGTCGGCCGACGCCGAGAACGACTTGCACCGCCCGTCCGCCGACAACGCCCGCTGCCGCGAGAACTCCACGAACGGCACCGGTGAGGCCATGACGGTCACTCCTCCGGTGAGGGCGAGCGAGCACTCCCCGCGCCGGAGCGCCTGCACGGCCAGGTGCATGGCGACCAGGGAGGAGGAGCAGGCCGTGTCGACGGTCATGCTGGGTCCCTCGAGGCCGAGGGTGTAGGAGACGCGGCCGGACAGCACGCTGGAGGCGCTGGAGGTGAAGAGGGTGCCCTCGACGGAGCCGGGGGCGAGTTCCAGGAAGCGGGTGGAGTAGTGCTCGTACATGCATCCGGCGTAGACGCCGGTGCGGCTGCCGCGCAGCGTGCCCGGGTCGATGCCGGCCCGCTCCAGCGCCTCCCAGCACGACTCCAGGAACAACCGGTGCTGCGGATCGGTCGCCAGCGCGCTGCGCGGGCTCATCCCGAAGAACGCCGCGTCGAACTCCCCCGCATCGTGCACGAACCCGCCATGACGCACGTACGACGTACCCGGCGTCTCGGGGTCGGGGTCGTACAACCCCTCCAGATCCCACCCGCGATCGACCGGGAACCCACTGATCGCGTCCCCCCCGGAGGCCACCAGATCCCACAACTCCTCCGGACCGGTCACCCCACCCGGAAAACGACAGGCCATCCCGACGATCGCCACCGGCTCGTGCCGGCGACCCTCCTCGTCGGCGAGTTGCCTGCGGGTCTCCGCCAGCTCGACGGTCGCACGCTTGAGGTAGGCGCGGAGCTTGTCCTCGGTTCCCATCGGTCGGGCCTTTCCGGTCGCGTTCATGTCGTCAGAGTTCGTTGTCGATGAGGGCGAAGATCTCCTCGTCGGAAGCGGAGTCGATCTTTCCCACCACCGTGTCGGGACGGTCCGTGCCGTCCGGTGCCGCGCCGAATCTGGCCAGGCCGCTCTGCAGTACGGCGACGAGCTTGCTGCGGACGGCCTCCCCGTCGCCGTTGGCGCTGGTGAGCATGGATCCCACGCGTTCGAGGGCGCCGCGCAGCATCTCCTCGGGGGAGGGCGGCGCCGGTGCGAGCGTGCTGAAGAGGAACTCGGCGAGCGAGCTGATCGTGGGGTGGTCGAAGACGACGGTGGGCGGCAGGCGGAGCCCGGTGTCGGTGTTGAGGCGGTTGCGCAGTTCGACGGCGGTCAGGGAGTCGAAGCCGAGCTGGTTGAAGGCGCGGTCCACGCTGACCTGGTCGGGGCTGCCGTGGGCGAGGACGGCGGCGACGTGAACGCGGACCCTCTCGGTGAGCAACCGGATCGCCTCGTCCCTGGTGAGGGTGGCGAGACGGGTCATCAGCTCGGCCACGCCGGTGGCGCTCCCGGTTCCCGCGGTGCGGCGGGGGGTGCGGACGAGGCCGCGCAGCATGGGCGGCAGGTCCCCGGCCTCGGCGCGGGCCCGCAACCCGGCCGCGTCCCAGCGGGTGGCGACCACCAGCGGGTCGAGGCTCGCCAGAGCGGCGTCGAACAGCTCCAGGCCCTGCTCCACGCTCAACGGCGCCACCCCGGCACGCGCCAGACGCGCCACATCCGCAGGCGACAGGCCACCGGTCATCTGCGAGGCCGTGTCCCACAACCCCCACGCGATCGACACCCCCGCCAAACCCTCCCGGCGGCGGTGAGCGGCCAGCGCGTCCAAGAACGCGTTCGCGGCCGCGTAATTGCCCTGACCGGGATTGCCCACCACCCCGGCCAGGGAGGAGAACAACACGAACATCGACAGCCGGTGGTCGGCGGTCAGCTCGTGCAGATACCAGGCCGCGTCCGCCTTCGGCGCCAGCACCGCATCCAACCGCGAAGCCGACAGCCCTTCCACCACGGCGTCGTCCAGCACACCCGCGGTGTGCACCACCCCACCCAGCACCACCCCGTCCAGCACCGCGGCCAGCGCGTCACGATCGGACACATCACACGCCACCACCTCGACGCGAGCACCCAGGCCTTCCAGGTCGGCCACCAGCTCACCCGCCCCCGGAGCCGACAGACCCCGCCGCGACAGCAACAACAGATCCCGCACCCCATGACCCGTCACCAACCGCCGCGCCACCAACGCCCCCAGACCACCGGTACCACCGGTCACCACCACCGTCCCCGACACCGGGACCGGCGGTCGTGCCTCAAGGGTGCGGCGGGTGAGCCGGGGGGTCAGCATCCTGCCGTCGCGGACGCGTACCTGGGGCTCGGTGACCGCGGCCAGCGGCCCCCAGTCGACGTGGTCGTCCTCGACCTCGGCCAGGACGAACCGGCCGGGCTGCTCCGACTGCGCCGACCGCACCAGCCCCCACACCGCGGCACCCGCCGGGTCGCCCGCCCGGGTGACGAACGTCAGCCGGGACTCGGCCAGCCGCTCGTCCCGGATGGCCTCCAGCACCTGCGTGGTCAGCTCGCGGACGCGGGCGGGCATGCCGGGCAGGTCGCTCACGCACGGGATCACCACGGCCTCCGCCACACCGTCCCCGGCCGGCGTCTCGACCCAGTCCACCCCGTAGGCGGCCTGGGCGGAGCCGGTCAGCGCCCCGGACGGGACCGCCCGTACCCGGATCGAGGCGAGGGAGAGCACGGGACGCCCGGCGGTGTCGGCGGCCTCGACGGCGCACTCGTCCGTCTCCGCGCCCCTCAGGCGGACCCGCAGCGCGCCCGTCCCGGGCTGGAGGAGCCGCAGGCCGCGCAGCTCGAACGGCAGCCGCACCGTCGTGGTGTCCCCGGCGACGAGCAGCGGGTGGAAGGCGGCGTCGAGGAGGGCGGGGTGGACGCCGTACCCGGCCGGGTCGATCTCAGCGGGCAGCGCCACCTCGGCGAACAGCTCCTCGCCCCGGCGCCACACCGCACGCAACCCCTGAAACGCCGGACCGTACTCGTACCCCCGCTCGGCCAGCCGCTCATAACCCCCCTCCACCTCCACCGGCTCGGCACCCACCGGCGGCCACTCCACCGCCCACGGGTACGAGACACCGGTGCCGGGCGCGGAGGGGCCGTCGCCACCGGGGGTGACCGTGGCCGACACATGGCGGGTCCAGGAGGAGTCCGCGGAGTCCGCGGAGTCCGCGGAGTCCGCGGAGTCCGCGGAGCTTGCGGAGCTCGCGTCGCAGGGGCGCGAGTACACGCGCACCGGCCGGGCACCGGAGGCGTCGGCGCGCTCCACGACCACCTGGACCGCCGTGCCGCCGCCCGCGGGCAGCGTCAGCGGGGCCTCGAACACCAGCTCGTCGACCAGGTCGCAGCCCGCCCGGCCACCGGCCTCCAGGACCAGCTCGGCGAGCGCTGCCCCGGGGAGCACGATCGTGCCGGACACCACGTGCCCGGCCAGCCACGGCGTGGCGGTGACCGACAGCCTGCCGGTCAGCACGTCCGGGCCGTCCTCGGGCAGGTCGACGGCCGCGCCGAGCAGCGGGTGGCCGGCCTCGCGCAGGCCCGCCGAGGCCAGGTCGGCGGCGGCCGCGGGCGGGTCGAGCCAGAAGCGCTCGCGCTCGAAGGCGTAGGTGGGCAGGTCCGCGTGGTCGCCCGCGCCCACGGGCGCGGACCAGTCCACGCTCGCCCCGGCCGCCCAGGCGCGGGCCAGGCAGTCGGCGAGCGCGTCGGGTTCGGTACGGTCGCGGCGGTGCAGGGGGAGGATCACGGTGCCCTCGCGGGTGACGCAGTCGTGCGCCATGCCGGACAGCACCGCCCGCGGCCCCACCTCCACGAGGACACCGGCTCTCTCCTCCTCCAGCCGGGAGATCGCCGTCCGGAACAGGACGGGCCGGGTGATCTGGTCGAGCCAGTAGCGGGCGTCGGTCCAGGTCCCGTCGATGCCGGTGACGGCGGCCGTGCGGGGGTGGCCGAACGTCACCCGCGCCAGCTCGGCGGCGAACGCGGGCAGCATCGGCTCCATGAGCGGGGAGTGGAAGGCGTGGCTGACGGACAGCCGCCGGGTGCGCCGGCCGCGGGAGCGCCACTGCTCGGCGAGCGCCAGGCACTCCCGCTCCGCACCGGACACGACCACGGCGGCGGGACCGTTCACGGCGGCGACGCCGACGCGCGACTCCAGCCCGATCAGCGTCTCGGCGACCTCCTCGGCCGTCGCCTCCACCGCGACCATGGCGCCGGGTTCGCGCAGCTCCTGCATGAGCCGGCCGCGGACGGCGATGAGGCGGGCCGCGTCCGCCAGGGACCAGACACCGGCGGCGTGCGCGGCCGCGTACTCGCCCACCGAGTGCCCGGCGACGAGGTCGGGGCTCATCCCGTACGACTCCAGCAGCCGGAAGGCGGCCACCTCGAAGGCGAACAGCGCCGGTTGCGTGTAGGCGGTCCGGTCGAGCAGGTCGGCGCCGGGGCTGCCGGGTTCGGCCCACATCACGTCGCGCAGCGGCCTGTCGAGGTGGGGGTCGAGGGCGGCGCACACCTCGTCGAGGGCGGCGGCGAACACGGGCGCGGTGGCCGCGAGTTCCCGGCCCATCCCGGCGCGCTGCCCGCCCTGCCCGGTGAACAGGAACGCCGTCCTCGGCCGCTCCACGGCCACTCCCTCGACGACGGCCGCGAGTTCCCGCGTACCGGCGGCGTACGCCGAGAGCGCGACGGTGAGGCCGTCATGATCGTGGGCGGTCACGACGGCGCGGTGGGGGAAGGCGGTGCGGCCGGCGAGCGTGCGCGCCACGTCGGCGGGGGCGGGCCGGTCGCCGGAGGTGACGGCCGCGTGCAGCCGGACGGCCTGGGAGCGCAGGGACCGGGCGCTGCGGGCGCTGATCGGCCAGGCGATCGGCCCCGGGGCGGGGGCGCTCCGGGGGGTCGCGGGTCCGGGGGCGGGGGCCTCCTCGACGATGAGGTGGGCGTTGGTGCCGCTGATGCCGAACGAGGAGACGCCCGCGCGGCGGGGCCGGGTACCGGCCGGCCAGGCACGGGCCCCGGTGAGCAGCTCGACCCGTCCGGCCGACCAGTCGACGTGGGGGGTGGGTTCGGTGACGTGCAACGTCGGCGGCAGCACCCCGTGCCGCATCGCCTGCACCATCTTGATCACCCCGGCCACCC
>NZ_JBVJIA010000076.1:0-1397 GCF_055586505.1 Streptosporangium sp. NPDC050148
TGCTTTGTGGTCAAGTCCTCGGCCTATTAGTACTGGTCAGCTCCACACATTACTGCGCTTCCACTTCCAGCCTATCAACCCGGTCGTCTCCCGGGAGCCTTACCCACTCTCGTGGTGGGAGACCTCATCTCAAGGCGAGCTTCCCGCTTAGATGCTTTCAGCGGTTATCCCTTCCGAACGTAGCCAACCAGCCGTGCTCCTGGCGGAACAACTGGCACACCAGAGGTTCGTCCGTCCCGGTCCTCTCGTACTAGGGACAGCTCCTTTCAAGTCTCCTGCGCGCGCAGCGGATAGGGACCGAACTGTCTCGCGACGTTCTAAACCCAGCTCGCGTACCGCTTTAATGGGCGAACAGCCCAACCCTTGGGACCTACTCCAGCCCCAGGATGCGACGAGCCGACATCGAGGTGCCAAACCATCCCGTCGATATGGACTCTTGGGGAAGATCAGCCTGTTATCCCCGGGGTACCTTTTAGCCGTTGAGCGACGGCGCTTCCACATGCCACCGCCGGATCACTAGTCCCAGCTTTCGCTCCTGCTCGACCCGTCGGTCTCACAGTCAAGCTCCCTTGTGCACTTACACTCGACACCTGATTGCCAACCAGGCTGAGGGAACCTTTGGGCGCCTCCGTTACTCTTTAGGAGGCAACCGCCCCAGTTAAACTACCCACCAGACACTGTCCCTGATCCGGATCACGGACCGAAGTTAGACGTTCAAAACGACCAGAGTGGTATTTCACCAATGACTCCACCACCACTAGCGTGACGGCTTCACAGTCTCCCACCTATCCTACACAAGACGTTCCAAACGCCAATGTCAAGCTATAGTGAAGGTCCCGGGGTCTTTCCGTCCTGCTGCGCGTAACGAGCATCTTTACTCGTAGTGCAATTTCGCCGGGTCTGCGGTTGAGACAGCGGGGAAGTCGTTACGCCATTCGTGCAGGTCGGAACTTACCCGACAAGGAATTTCGCTACCTTAGGATGGTTATAGTTACCACCGCCGTTTACTGGCGCTTAAGTTCTCAGCTTCGCGGAGTAAACTCCACTAACCGGTCCCCTTAACGTTCCAGCACCGGGCAGGCGTCAGTCCGTATACATCGTCTTACGACTTCGCACGGACCTGTGTTTTTAGTAAACAGTCGCTTCCCCCTGGCCTCTGCGACCCCCACCAGCTCACACAGCACGTGTGATCACCAGCGAAGGCCCCCCTTCTCCCGAAGTTACGGGGGCAATTTGCCGAGTTCCTTAACCACAGTTCACCCGATCGCCTTAGTATTCTCTACCTGACCACCTGAGTCGGTTTAGGGTACGGGCCGCCACGACACTCACTAGAGGCTTTTCTCGGCAGCATAGGATCACCCACTTCGCCACAATCGGCTCGGCATCACATCTCAGGA
>NZ_JBVJIA010000076.1:1494-3260 GCF_055586505.1 Streptosporangium sp. NPDC050148
CATGTGAATGCCACGACTTCGGCGGTGTACTTGAGCCCCGCTACATTGTCGGCGCGGAATCACTTGACCAGTGAGCTATTACGCACTCTTTCAAGGGTGGCTGCTTCTAAGCCAACCTCCTGGTTGTCACTGCGACTCCACATCCTTTCCCACTTAGCACACGCTTAGGGGCCTTAGTCGGTGGTCTGGGCTGTTTCCCTCTCGACTACGGAGCTTATCCCCCGCAGTCTCACTGCCACGCTCTCACTTACCGGCATTCGGAGTTTGGCTGACGTCAGTAACCTTGTCGGGCCCATTAGCCATCCAGTGCTCTACCTCCGGCAAGAAACACGCGACGCTGCACCTAAATGCATTTCGGGGAGAACCAGCTATCACGGAGTTTGATTGGCCTTTCACCCCTAAACACAGGTCATCCCCCAGGTTTTCAACCCTGGTGGGTTCGGTCCTCCACGCGGTCTTACCCGCGCTTCAACCTGCCCATGCCTAGATCACTCCGCTTCGGGTCTACAGCATGCGACTCAAACGCCCTCTTCAGACTCGCTTTCGCTACGGCTCCCCCACACGGGTTAACCTCGCCACACACCATAACTCGCAGGCTCATTCTTCAAAAGGCACGCAGTCACATCACAAACAAAGGACAAGTCCCTCGTTTACGCTCCTACGGCTTGTAGGCACACGGTTTCAGGTACTATTTCACGACCCCTCACCGGGGCGCTTTTCACCTTTCCCTCACGGTACTTGTTCACTATCGGTCATCAGGGAGTATTTAGGCTTACCAGGTGGTCCTGGCAGATTCACACAGGATTTCTCGGGCCCCGTGCTACTTGGGATCCCCTCCAACAGTCCAACCAATTTCGCCTACCCGACTCTCACGGTCTACGGCGCCACTTCCCAGAAGCTTCGGCTATCGGAAGGATTTCTAACTGTTCACGGTCTCGGCAGAAACCGTAAGAGGGTCCCACAACCCCGTAAACGCAACGCCTGCCGGCTATCACACGCCTACGGTTTAGCCTGATCCGCTTTCGCTCACCACTACTCACGGAATCACTAAATTGTTTTCTCTTCCTACGGGTACTGAGATGTTTCACTTCCCCGCGTTACCACCAACCGCCCTATACATTCAGGCGGAGGCAACACCACATGACTGGTGCTAGGTTTCCCCATTCGGACATCCCCGGATCAAAGTCTGGTTGGCGACTCCCCGGGGCTTAACGCAGCCTCCCACGTCCTTCATCGGCTCCTGATGCCAAGGCATCCACCGTGTGCCCTAAAAAACTTGGCCACAAAGATGCTCGCGTCCACTATGCAAATCTCAAACAACAAACAGCGACCACACCCGAGCTGCCACCAACACCCACCACGACACGCGCGATGAACTGGTCTGACAGAAGGATGGTCCTGCATGAGGGTCAAACAGACAGCAAGTCCGCCTCAGCGGGCCCGCCTGATGTCCGTTTCCTCAGGACCCAACAGTGTGTTCGCCCCAGCCCGACCCCTGACCCGACGTTCCCACTCCTTCGACCCAAGGGCCGGAGGCGGTACTGATCGGACAGCGATCACGCTGAACCGAGTAGCCAGTGCTCCACTAATGAGCGCGCCGAGCGTGAGACGTTCGCTCACGAACACGACATGGACTCCACCCTCGGCCACCAGGACCGAGCACGTAGAGCCGGTGCTCCTTAGAAAGGAGGTGATCCAGCCGCACCTTCCGGTACGGCTACCTTGTTACGACTTCGTCCCAATCGCCAGCCCCACCTTCGACCGCT
>NZ_JBVJIA010000077.1:0-4753 GCF_055586505.1 Streptosporangium sp. NPDC050148
GCCACCACCCCCGCACGATCGGCACCCACCACCACACCACGGTGATCGAACCCCGCCCGCGTCACCACCAGCGAATACCCCACATCCACCAGCCCACCGACGCCGGTACCTCCGTCGGCCACGAACTCCGCCAGCCGGCCCGCCTGGGCCCGCACCCCCTCCTCACCACGGCCCGACACCACGACCGGCACCGGAAGGCCGGGGGGCGGCTCGACGGCCGGGACGTCGGAGGCGACCTCGACGTCGGCGGGGGCCTGCTCGACGATGACGTGCGCGTTGGTGCCGCTGATGCCGAAGCCGGAGATCCCGATGCGGCGCGGGTGGTCGTTCTGCGGCAGCTCGACCGGCTCGGTCAGCAGCGAGACCGCGCCGGCCGACCAGTCCACGTGCGAGGTGGGGGCGTCCACGTGCAGCGTCCTGGGCAGTACGCCGTGCCGGAGGGCCATGACCACCTTGATGACGCTCGCCACGCCGGCGGCGGCCTGGGTGTGGCCGATGTTGGACTTCACCGACCCGAGCCAGAGCGGCCGGTCGGCGGGCCGGTCCTGGCCGTAGACGGCCAGCAGCGCCTGGGCCTCGATCGGGTCGCCCAGCATGGTGCCCGTCCCGTGCGCCTCGACGGCGTCCACGTCGGAGGGGACCAGCTCGGAGTTGACCAGGGCCTGGCGGATGACGCGCTGCTGGGAGGGGCCGTTGGGCGCGGACAGGCCGTTGCTGGCGCCGTCCTGGTTGACCGCGCCGCCCCGCACCACCGCGAGCACCGGGTGGCCGTTGCGGCGGGCGTCCGAGAGCCGCTCCAGCAGCACCAGGCCGATGCCCTCGGAGAAGGCGGTGCCGTCCGCGGCCTCGGCGAAGGCCTTGCAGCGGCTGTCGGGGGCCAGGCCCCGCTGGCGGCTGAACTCCACGAAGATCTCGGGGGTGAAGATGATGGTGACGCCGCCGGCGATGGCCATGGCGCACTCGTCCCTGCGCAGGGACTCGCAGGCCATCTGCAGGGTCACCAGGGAGGACGAGCAGGCCGTGTCGGTGGTGATCGCGGGCCCTTCGAGGCCGAGCGTGTAGGAGATCCGGCCCGACATGACGGCGGTGGAGGTGCCCGTCAGCAGGTGGCCCTCGACACCGGCGGGGAAGGTGCCCTGTCCCACGCCGTACCCGCTGGAGGCGGCGCCGACGAACACGCCCGTCCGGCTGCCCTTCATCGTGGCGGGGTCGATCCCGGCGCGCTCCAGCAGCTCCCAGGAGGTCTCCAGCAGCAGCCGCTGCTGCGGGTCGGACGCCAGCGCCTCGCGGGGGCTCATCCCGAAGAAGTCCGCGTCGAACCCGCCGGCGTCCTGGACGAAACCGCCCTCGCGGGCGTAGGTGGTACCGGGCGTCTCCGGGTCGGGGTCGTAGAGCCGGTCCAGGTCCCAGCCGCGGTCCTCGGGGAAGCCGGACATGGCGTCCCTGCCCTCGTCGACCAGCCGCCAGAGTTGTTCGGGACTGTTCACCCCGCCGGGGAGGCGGCAGCTCATGGCCACGATCGCGATGGGTTCACGCTGCCTGGCCTCGGTGTCGCGCAGGCGGCGGCGGGCGTGCTGCAGGTCTGCGGTGGCGCGCTTGAGGTAGTCACGCAACTTGTCGTCATTCGCCATGGGACGTCAACCAGCCTCGGTGCAGTAGGGATTCGTCAGGGGGGTTCAGGAGGTGCCGAGTTCCTCGTCGAGGACCGCGAAGAGCTCGTCGTCCGTGACCGACTCGAAGTCCTGCTCCGGCTCGGTCTCCACCGGGCCGCCGTGCGTGTCGTCCCACTTGCGGACCAGCGCCCGCAGCCGGGCGGTGATCGTGGCGTGGTCTGCGCTGTCCGCCGCGTACAGGGCGCTCTCCAGCCGGTCCACCTCGGCGAGCAGTGCCGCGGAGGGGTCGGCGGCGGCGGGGGCGATCTCGTCCCTGATGTGGCCGGCGAGCACGGTCGGGTTGGGGTGGTCGAAGACGAGCGTGGTGGACAGCCGCAGCCCGGTGGCGGCGTTGAGCCGGTTGCGCAGCTCGACGGCGGTGAGCGAGTCGAAGCCCAGCTCCTTGAACGCCCGTTCCGGCTCCACCGCGTCCAGGCTCGCGTGCCCGAGCACCCCGGCCGCCTCGGCGCAGACGAGGCGTACCAGGAAGGTCAGCTGCTCGTCCGCGGTCAGGCTCGCCAGCCGGTCCTCCAGCGCGGACGCGGTGGGGGCGGCGCCGGTGGCCCCGGCGGCCCGCACGACCCGGCGGGCCGGGGAGTGGACGAGGCCGCGCAGCAGCGCCGGTGGGGTGCCGGTGCCGGTGCGCATCGCCGCCAGGTCGAGGTGGATGGGCACCAGCAGTGCCTCGTCCACCGCGCGGGCGGCGTCGAACAGCGCCAGTCCCTCCTCGGACGTCAGCCCGACCAGTCCGGAGCGGGCCATCCGCTCGACCTCGGCGTCGCCGAGGTGGCCGGTCATGTCGCTGCGCTGGTTCCAGAAGCCCCAGGCGATCGAGACCGCGGGCAGGCCGTCGGCCCTGCGGTGCGCGGCCAGCGCGTCCAGGAACGCGTTGGCCGCGGCGTACCCCGCCTGGCCGGATCCGTCCAGCACCGCGGCGGCCGAGGAGAAGAGCACGAACGCCGACAGGTCCATCTCCCTGGTCAGCTCGTGCAGGTTCCAGGCCGCGCCCACCTTGGGACGCAACACCGCACCCACCCGCTCGGCCGTCAACGTCTCGACGATCCCGTCATCCAGCACCCCCGCCGTGTGCACCACCCCCGACAAAGGGCGATCGGCCGGGATCGACGCCAGCAACCGCGCCAGCGCCTGCCGGTCGGCCACGTCACAGGCCTGCACCCGCACCCGCGCACCCGCCTCGGCCAGCTCGTGCTCCAGCTCCGCCATCCCCGCCGCCGCACGGCCACGACGACTGGTCAACACCAGATCCCGCACCCCGTGCACCCGCACCAGATGCCGCGCCACCAAAGCACCCAGCGTGCCCGCACCGGTCACCAGCACCGTGCCACCCGGACCGAACGTCTGCGGCATCCGCAACACGACCTTGCCCACATGACGGGCCTGCGACAGGAACCGGAACGCCTCCGGCGCCCTGCGCACGTCCCACGAACGCACCGGCAACGGCCGCAACACCCCACGGCCAAACAGCTCCAGCACCTCCGCCAGCATGCCGTGGATGTGGTCGGGGCCGGAGTCGATGAGGTCGAAGGCCGCGTACTCGACGCCGGGGTAGGTGTTCGCGATTTCGGTGGCGTCACGGATGTCGGTCTTGCCCATCTCGACGAACCGGCCGCCTCGGGGCAGCAGGCGCAGGGAGGCGTCCACGAACTCGCGCGCCAGCGAGTTCAGCACCACGTCCACCCCACGCCCGCCACTGGCCTGCGCGAAGTACTCCTCGAAGTCCAGGTCCCGCGAGGAGGAGATCCGCTCGTCCGGAACCCCCAGCGAGCGCAGCACCTCCCACTTGGCCGGCGACGCGGTCGCGTACACCTGCGCGCCGAAGTGGTGGGCGAGCTGGATCGCGGCCATGCCCACACCACCGGCACCGGCGTGCACCAGCACCGACTCTCCCGCTTCCAGCCGCGCCACGTACCTGAGGCCGTGGTAGGCCGTCAGGAACACGCCGGGCACGGAGGCGGCCTGCTCGAAGGTCCAGCCCTCGGGCATCGGGGCCAGCAGCCGCCGGTCGGTCACCCCGACCGGGCCGAACGCCCCGTCCAGCAGACCCGTCACCCGGTCGCCCGGGACCAGGTCGTCCACCTCGGAGCCGACCTCCAGCACCACGCCGGACGCCTCGCCTCCCATGGGCACGTCGCGTTCGGGGACCATGCCGAGCGCCACGACGACGTCGCGGAAGTTGAGCCCGGCGGCGCGGACGGAGACCCGCACCTCCCGCGGGCCCAGCTCCCGGCCCGTCTCGGGGGCGGCGACCAGTGCCAGGTCCGACAGGCTGCCCTTGACCGGCGCGTCCAGCCGCCAGTGCGCCGTCCCCGCGGGCGGCACCAGACCACCGCCACCGGTGGCCGCCCGCGCCAGGCGGGGCACCCACAGGGCTCCCTCCCGTACGGCGAGCTGGGGCTCGTCCGGAACGGTGGCGGCCTCCAGGACGGTGCCGGGCACGGCCCGGTCGTCCAGGTCGACCAGCACGACGCGGCCGGGGTTCTCCGACTGGGCGGCGCGCAGCAGGCCCAGCGCGGCGGCACCGGCCAGGTCGGTGACGTCCTGGCCGTTCACGGCCGCGGCGCCCCGGGTGACCACGACGAGGCGCGCCGAGGCGAACCGCCCGTCGGCCAGCCACTCCTGGACCAGCTCCAGCGCCCGGCACGTCGCCGTCCGGACCTCGTCCGGGGTCGCGTCACCTCCGGTGTTCCCGGTGTTCTCTGCGTTCTCGGTGTCCTGGGCTGCGGGTCCGTCCGGGGATCCGGTGAGGGAGGTGAACACCAGCTCCGGGATCTCCCCCGCCGCGGCCAGCTTCGCCAGCTCCGTCACGTCAGCGCCCGCGCCGCGCAGCGCGCCGGCCAGGCCGAGCGTGTCGGTGCCGAGCACCGCGTACCGGCGTCCCGCGGGGATCTCGACGGGCGGCAGTGCCGCCCAGTCCACCCGGAACAGCAGGTCGCGGTGGGCGTCCGGGAGGGCGAGCAGGCCGTCCGGCGGGAGGGGGCGGGAGATCAGGGAGCCGATCGTGGCCACCGGAGCACCCGCCGAATCCGCCACCTGCAACGACACCGCACCCACACCCTGCGACCACAACCGCACCCGCACCG
>NZ_JBVJIA010000078.1:0-4630 GCF_055586505.1 Streptosporangium sp. NPDC050148
GCCACCACCCCCGCACGATCGGCACCCACCACCACACCACGGTGATCGAACCCCGCCCGCGTCACCACCAGCGAATACCCCACATCCACCAGCCCTGCGGCATCCCGGGAGGACAGGAACTCCGCCAACCGGCCCGCCTGGGCCCGCACCCCCTCCTCACCACGGCCCGACACCACGACCGGCACCGGAAGACCGGGCCCGGCCGGCAGGGATGCCGTGTCCGGGGTGTGCGCACCGTCGCCGCCCGCGCCGTTGCCACCGTTGCCGCCGTCGGCGCCGTCGGCGCCGTCGGTGTGCCGCCCGTTCCGTGCCTGCTCCGGCACGGTGACGAGCACGCCGTCCAGGACGGTCGCCGGAACCGCGGAGCGTACGGCCTCGGCGGCCGTCCCGGCGCGCGCGGCCGTGTCGTCGCCCGTGGCCGTCCCGGTGGACGCCCACTCCGGGACGTCGGCGGGGGCCTGCTCGATGATGACGTGCGCGTTGGTGCCGCTGATGCCGAAGGACGACACTCCCGCGCGGCGCGGGTGGTCGTTCTGCGGCCACTCGACCGGCTCGGTCAGCAGCGAGACCGCGCCGGCCGACCAGTCCACGTGCGAGCTGGGCGCGTCCACGTGCAGCGTCCTGGGCAGCATGCCGTTGCGCATGGAGAGCACCATCTTGATGACGCCCGCGACGCCGGCGGCGCACTGGGTGTGGCCGATGTTCGACTTGACGGTGCCCAGCCAGAGCGGCCGGTCCTGCGGGCGCGCCTCGCCGTAGGTGGCGAGCAGCGCCTGGGCCTCGATCGGGTCGCCCAGCGTGGTGCCGGTGCCGTGTCCCTCGACGGCGTCGACGTCGGCGGGGGTGAGGCCGGAGTTGACCAGGGCCTGGCGGATGACGCGCTGCTGGGAGGGGCCGTTGGGCGCGGACAGGCCGTTGCTGGCGCCGTCCTGGTTGACCGCGCTGCCCCGGACCACCGCGAGCACGGGGTGGCCGTTGCGGCGGGCGTCCGAGAGCCGCTCCAGGACGACCATGCCGACGCCCTCGGAGAACACCGTGCCGTCGGCCGCGTCGGCGAAGGCCTTGCAGCGGCTGTCGGGGGCCAGGCCCCGCTGGCGGCTGAACTCGACGAACAGCTCCGGCGTGGAGACCACGGTCACGCCGCCGGCCAGCGCGAGGGTGCTCTCCCCGCGGCGCAGGGAGTCGCAGGCGAGGTGGAGGGCCACCAGGGAGGACGAGCAGGCCGTGTCGACCGTGACGGCGGGTCCTTCGAGGCCGAGCACGTAGGCGACGCGGCCGGACATCACCGAGCTGGAGTTGCCCGTGAGCAGGTAGCCCTCGACGCCCTCGGGCAGCGTCGACAGGCCGGTGGCGTATCCGGTGCTCGACGCTCCGACGAACACGCCGGTCGAGCTGCCCCTGAGCGTGCCGGGGGCGATGCCCGCGCGCTCCAGCACCTCCCAGGACGCCTCCAGCAGCAGGCGCTGCTGCGGGTCGGTGGCCAGGGCCTCGCGCGGCGAGATGCCGAAGAAGTCGGCGTCGAACTCGCCCGCGTCGTGCATGAAGCCGCCGCCGCGGGCGTAGCTGGTGCCGTGCTTGGACGGGTCGGGATCGAAGAGCCGCTCCAGGTCCCATCCGCGGTTGGCGGGGAACTCGGAGATGGCGCTTCCGCCCTCGGCCAGCAGTCGCCACAGCGATTCCGGCGAGTCGATGCCGCCGGGGTAGCGGCAGCTCATGGAGACGATCACGATGGGGTCGTCTCCCTCACCGGCCGGTGCGGCGGCCGGGAGCGCGGGCTGCGCGGGCTCGGGCGAGAGCCCGGCGCCGAGCAGCCTGCCCCTGAGGTACTCGGCCAGCGCCGTGGGCGTGGGGTAGTCGAAGACGATGGTGGCGGGCAGCCGCAGCCCGGTGGCGGCGTTGAGCCGGTTGCGCAGCTCGACGGCGGTGAGCGAGTCGAAGCCCAGCTCCCTGAAGGCGCGGCCGGACAGCACGGCGTCGGCGTCGGCGTGGCCGAGCACGGTGGCGGCCTGGGTGCGGACCATGGAGACGAGCACGCGGTCCTGCTCGGCCTCGGACAGGCCGGCGAGCTGCCGGTGCAGCGGGGAGCCGCCGTCCGCGGGGGCCGCGGTCGTCGCCGCCGCCTCGCGGCGGACCGGGGGACGGACCAGGCCGCGCAGCAGCGCCGGCGGGGTGCCGGTGCGCATCGCCGCCAGGTCGAGGTGGACGGCCACCAGCAGTGCCTCGTCCACCGCGCGGGCGGCGTCGAACAGCGCCAGTCCCTCCTCCGAGGACAGGCCGCGGGCGCCGGACTGCTCCATCCGGGCCAGGTCGGCGTCGCTGAGGTGGGCGCTCATGTCGCTGCGCTGGTTCCAGAAGCCCCAGGCGATCGAGACCGCGGGCAGGCCGTCGGCCCTGCGGTGCGCGGCCAGCGCGTCCAGGAAGGTGTTGGCCGCGGCGTAGTTGCCCTGTCCGGCGTCGCCGAAGACGCCCGCGGCCGAGGAGAAGAGCACGAACGCCGACAGGTCCATCTCCCTGGTCAGCTCGTGCAGGTTCCAGGCCGCGTCCACCTTGGGACGCAACACCGCACCCACCCGCTCGGCCGTCAACGTCTCGACGATCCCGTCATCCAGCACCCCCGCCGTGTGCACCACCCCCGACAAAGGGCGATCGGCCGGGATCGACGCCAGCAACCGCGCCAGCGCCTGCCGATCGGCCACGTCACAGGCCTGCACCCGCACCCGCGCACCCGCCTCGGCCAGCTCGTGCTCCAGCTCCGCCATCCCCGCCGCCGCACGGCCACGACGACTGGTCAACACCAGATCCCGCACCCCGTGCACCCGCACCAGATGCCGCGCCACCAAAGCACCCAGCGTGCCCGCACCGGTCACCAGCACCGTGCCACCCGGACCGAACGTCTGCGGCATCCGCAACACGACCTTGCCCACATGACGGGCCTGCGACAGGAACCGGAACGCCTCCGGCGCCCGGCGCACGTCCCAGGAGCGCACCGGCAACGGCCGCAACACCCCACGGCCGAACAGCTCCAGCACCTCCGCCAGCATGTCGCGCAGGCCGTCGAATCCGGCCTCCATCAGGGAGTAGAGGATGTACTCGACGCCGGGGTGCGCCGCGGTGACGTCGGCGGCGTCGCGGATGTCGGTCTTGCCGATCTCCAGGAACCGGCCGCCGCGGGGCAGCAGCCTCAGAGAGGCGTCCACGAACTCGCGCGCCAGCGAGTTCAGCACCACGTCCACCCCACGCCCGCCACTGGCCTCGGCGAAGTACTCCTCGAAGTCCAGGTCCCGCGAGGAGGAGATCCGCTCGTCCGGAACCCCCAGCGAGCGCAGCACCTCCCACTTGGCCGGCGACGCGGTCGCGTACACCTGCGCGCCGAGATGGTGGGCGAGCTGGATCGCGGCCATGCCCACACCACCGGCACCGGCGTGCACCAGCACCGACTCCCCGGCCTGCAGCCGGCCCAGGCGGACGAGGCCGTAGTAGGCGGTGAGGTAGACCACCGGTACGGAGGCGGCCTGCTCGAAGGTCCAGCCCTCGGGCATCGGGGCCAGCAGCCGCCGGTCGGTCACCCCGACCGGGCCGAACGCCCCGTCCAGCAGACCCGTCACCCGGTCGCCCGGGGCCAGGTCGTCCACCTCGGAGCCGACCTCCAGCACCACGCCGGCGATCTCCCCGCCGATGGGTTCGTCGTTCTCGGGGACCATGCCCAGGGTGACGACCAGGTCGCGGAAGTTGAGCCCGGCGGCGCGGACGGAGACCCGCACCTCCCGCGGGCCCAGCTCCCGGCCGGCCTCGGGGGCGGCGACCAGTGCCAGGTCCGACAGGCTGCCCTTGACCGGCGCGTCCAGCCGCCAGTGCGCCGTCCCCGCGGGCGGCACCAGACCACCGCCACCGGTGGCCGCCCGCGCCAGGCGCGCGGCGAGCACCGTACCGGAGCGCAGGGCGAGCTGGGGTTCGCCGGAGTCCACGGCGGCGCGCAGGAGGGTGCCGGGCACGGCCCGGTCGTCCAGGTCGACCAGCACGATGCGGTCGGGGTTCTCCGACTGGGCCGAGCGGAGCAGGCCCCACACCGGGGCGTTCGCCAGGTCGTGGACGTCCTCGTCGGGGCCGGTCGTGACCGCGCCCCGGGTGACCACGACGAGGCGCGCCGTGGCGAACCGCTCGTCGGCCAGCCACCGCTGGACCAGCTCCAGCGCCCGGTACGCCGCCGTCCGGACCGCGTCCGGAACCCGGTCGCCGTCGGTGGCGGCCCCGTCCGGGGATCCGGAGAAGTCGGAGAAGGGGGCGAACACCAGCTCCGGGACCTCTCCCGCCGCGGCCAGGTCCGCGAGCTCCGCGAGCTCCGCGACCTCCGTCACGTCCGCGCCCGCGCCGCGCAGCGCATCGGCCAGGCCGAGCGTGTCCGGCCCGACCAGGGCGGTCCCGGTCGCGGTGGACGTCTCCGCCACGGGCAGCGCGGTCCACTCCACGCGGAAGAGCGCGTCGGAGTGGGAGGCGAGGGCGGCGGAGAGCTGCTCGGTGGTGACCGGGCGGGAGACCAGGGAGCCGATCGTGGCCACCGGAGCACCCGCCGAATCCGCCACCTGCAACGACACCGCACCCACACCCTGCGACCACAACCGCACCCGCACCG
>NZ_JBVJIA010000079.1:0-4323 GCF_055586505.1 Streptosporangium sp. NPDC050148
CTCGTCGAAAGCACGGGCGAACACCGGGAAGGACCCGTACAACTCCCGCCCCATCCCCACCCGCTGCGAACCCTGACCGGTGAACAGGAAACCCACCCTGCCCGGCTCGGCCGTCCCGGTCACCACCCCGGGCACCGCATGCCCGGAAATCAGCGCCTCCAAGCGCTCCAGCAACTGACGGCGATCGGCTCCGACCACCACGGCGCGGTGTTCCAGCGCCGCACGGCCCTTGGCCAGCGAGTAGGCCACGTCCACCGCACGCAGGTCCGCATGCCGATCCAGGTGCTCCGAGAGGCGTCCGGCCTGAGCACGCAACGCGGTCTGGCTACCGGCCGACAGCGTCCATGCCAGCGGTCCCGGCCCGTCACCGGCAGGTGGTCGCGCAGGGGAATCCTCGGCAGGGGGCGCCTCCAGGATGACGTGGGCGTTGGTGCCGCTGATCCCGAACGACGACACCCCGGCCCGGCGCGGCCCGGCACCCTCCGGCCATTCGCGCGCCTCGGTCAGCAGTTCCACCGCTCCGGCCGACCAGTCCACGTGCGGCGACGGCTCGTCCACGTGCAGGGTCTGCGGCAACACCCCGTGCCGCATCGCCATCACCGACTTGATCACACCGGCGACGCCGGAGGCCGCCTGGGTGTGGCCGATGTTCGACTTCACCGACCCCAACCACAACGGCCGATCCCGCCCCCGACCGTAGGTCGCCAGCAACGCCTGCGCCTCGATCGGGTCGCCCAGCGGGGTACCGGTGCCGTGCGCCTCCACCGCGTCGATGTCACCCGGTCCCAGACCAGCGTCGGCCAGCGCGCGGCGGATCACCCGCTGCTGGGACGGGCCGTTGGGTGCGGTCAGGCCGTTCGACGCGCCGTCCTGGTTGACCGCGCTGCCGCGTACCACGGCGAGGACCTGGTGCCCGTTGCGACGCGCGTCCGACAGCCGTTCCAGCAGCAGGACGCCCACGCCCTCGCTCCATCCCGTACCGTCGGCCGTGGCGGAGAAGGACTTGCACCGGCCGTCGGGGGCGAGACCTCTCTGGCGGCTGAACTCCACGAACGTACCGGGAGTGGCCAGTACGGTCACGCCCCCGGCCAGCGCGAAGGAGCACTCGCCGCGCCGCAGCGCCTGGACGGCCAGGTGCAGCGCCACCAGCGACGACGAGCACGCCGTGTCGACGGTGACCGCCGGTCCTTCGAGGCCGAACGTGTAGGCCAGGCGCCCGGAGGCGACGCTGCCCGCCGTACCGGTCCCGATGTAGCCTTCGAGCTCCGCGGGGACCGACTGCAGCAGCGCCCCGTAGTCGTGGTACATCACCCCCGCGAAGACACCGGTGTCGCTGCCCCGCATGGACAGCGGGTCGATGCCCGCCCGCTCGAAGAGCTCCCACGTGGTCTCCAGCAGCAGCCGCTGCTGCGGGTCCATCGCCAGCGCCTCACGGGGGCCAATTCCGAACAGGTCCGCGTCGAAGCGGTCGGCGTCGTAGAGGAAGCCGCCCTCACGCGTGTAGCTGGTACCGGGCTTGTCGGGGTCCGGGTCGTACAGCGCGTCGAGGTCCCAGCCCCGGTCGGCCGGGAACACCGAGACGGCGTCCCCCGCGGAGGCCACCAGCTCCCACAGGTCCTCCGGTGAGCGCACCCCTCCGGGGTAGCGGCAGCTCATGGCCACGATCGCGATCGGCTCGTCACCGGTACGCACCGCCGCGACGGGAGCCGCCGGCGTCGTGGACGAGCCCAGGATCTCCGCGGCCACGAAGGTGGCGAGCGCGACGGGGGTGGGATGGTCGAAGATCAGGGTGGCGGGCAGCCTCAGGCCGGTGACGGTCCCCAGCCGGTTGCGCAGTTCCACGGCGGTGAGCGAGTCGAGTCCGAGTTCGGAGAACCTGCTCTCCGGCGTCACGGCGTCCGGCGAGGTGTGGCCGAGCACGGCCGCGACCTCCGCGCGGACGGCGTCCAGGGCGACGCGTTCCCGTTCCCCCTCGTCCGCCGTGGCCAGCCGCCTGGCCAGGGAGGTCGCGTCGCCCGTCGTACGCCGGGGGCGGGCGCGGACCAGGCCCCTCAGCAGGGCGGGGACCTCGGTGTCACGGAACGCGACGGTGTCCAGCCGGGCGGGTACCACGATCGCCTCGTCCGCCGTCGTCGCGGCGTCGAACAGGGCGAGCCCTTCCTCGGCCGTCAGTGCCTTCCTGCCCGCGGTGCCGAGCCCGCCGCCCATGCCGTGTTCCCACAGGCCCCAGGCCAGGGAGGTCGCGGGCAGTCCTTGGGTCCTGCGGTGGACGGCCAGCGCGTCGAGGAAGGCGTTGGCCGCCGCGTAGTTGCCCTGTCCCGGGCTGCCGAACGCCGAGGCGGCGGAGGAGAACAGCACGAACGCCCGGAGCGGCCGGTCCCTGGTCAGCTCGTGCAGATGCCAGGCCGCGTCCGCCTTGGGCCGCAGCACCCGGTCGATCCGTTCCGGGGTGAGCGACGCGAGAACGCCGTCGTCGAGGACTCCGGCCGCGTGTACGACCGCCGTCAGCGGGCGGTCCGCGGGAATCCCGGCGAGCAGGCGGGCGACGGCGTCACGGTCGGCCACGTCACAGGCGGCGACGGTGACGCGCGCGCCGAGCCCTTCCAGCTCGTGCCGCAGCTCGGTGGCACCCGCGGCCTCGTCTCCGCCCCTGCTGGCGAGCAGCAGATCGCGTACGGCATGCGCGGTGACGAGATGGCGCGCCAGCAGGGCTCCGAGGGCTCCGGTGCCTCCCGTGATCAGTACGGTTCCGCCCGCGTCCCAGGAAGGTCCCGTGTCCGAGGCCGGTTCGGCGTTGGAGGTCGCTTCGGTGTTGGAGGCCCGGTCTGCGGAGGCCGGGTCCACGAGGGCCGGTTCCGCGACCGGCGGGGAGAGCCGGGCCATGCGGGGGGCGTAGAGGGTGCCCGCCCTCGACGCCAGCTGAGGTTCACCGGAGGGCAGCCGGGCGGGGGGTTCCGCGCCTTCTTCGAGGTCCAGCAGGGTGAACAGGCCGGGGTGTTCCGACTGGGCCGAACGCACCAGCCCCCACACCGCCGCAGCCACCGGATCGACGTCCTCGCCGTCACCGGTCGACACCGCACCGCTGGTCACCACCGTCAACCGTGACGACGCAGACCGTTCGTCGGCCAGCCACCCCTGGACCGCCTCGAGCGCCTCCCGGGTCGCCTCCCGTATCGCGGAGGGCACGTCACCGCTCCGTCGCGCGATCCGCTTCACCACCGCGACGCTCTCTCCCTCCCCGGTCACCGGCGTCCACTCCACCCGGAACAGGGAGTCGGAGAGGTTCCTTGGCCGCTCGGGAGCCGTCATGGGACGGAGGACGAGCCGGTCGATCGTGGCCACGGGCTCGCCGTGGCCGTCGGCCAGGACGAGGGACAGCGCATCCGCGCCGGCAGGTGTCATCCGTACGCGCAGCGACGTCGCTCCGGTCCGGAACATCCGTACCCGGCTGAGGACGAAGGGCAGCCGTCCCCGTCCGGCTTCGGGGAGGACACCGAGACCCGCCGCGTGCAGGGCGGCGTCCAGGAGCGCCGGGTGGATGCCGTACCCCTCGGCGTCCAGCTCGGAGGGCAGGACGGCCTCGGCGTAGAGCAGGTCGCCACTCCGCCAGGCGGCCCGAAGCCCTTGGAAGGCGGGGCCGTAGTCGAGCCCGGCCACCGCCATGTCGTCGTAGAGCCCCGCCACGTCGACCTGAACGGCACCCGGAGGGGGCCACGCGGCCAGATCGAACTCCTCCTCGTCCGACGCGCCGACCGACAGGACCGCGCTCACGTGGCGCGTCCAGGGCGTCTCCTCCGATACGTGTTCCTCCCGCGAGAACACGCCCAGGACACGCCTGCCCGACTCGTCCGGCGCACCGACCGACACCTGGACCTGTCTCGCCCGGGACTCCGGCAGCAGCAGCGGCACCTCGATGGTCAGCTCGTCGATCACATCGCAACCGGCCCGTTCACCGGCGTGCGCGACGAGCTCCAGCAGCGCGGTCGCCGGAACCACGGTGAGACCGGCGACGGTGTGGTCGGTGAGCCAGGGCTGGGCCCGGGTCGACAGCCGCCCGGTCAGCAGCAGCCCGTCGCCCTCGGCCGGCGACACCGCCGCACCCAGCAGCGGATGCCCCGCCGACGACAACCCCGCACCCGACAGATCGGTCTGCCCGACCTGCTCCAGCCAGTAGCGCTGCCGGTCGAAGGCGTAGGTGGGCACGTCCACCGGTCGGCCCTGATCGACATAGGCCGCCCAGTCGACCGTGGTGCCGGTCACGAAGGCTCCGGCGACGGCGGTGAGCACGGTCTCGGGTTCGGCTCTGCCGTCGCGCAGGGTGGG
>NZ_JBVJIA010000080.1:0-3971 GCF_055586505.1 Streptosporangium sp. NPDC050148
TGGAGCGGGTGCTGGGCAGTCCGGCGATGGAGGGTGCCGATCTGGCGGGGGATGTGTCCACGGCCGAGGCGTATGTGGTGCCGGCGATCGGGCGGCGGCGTTTCACGGTGGCGGCGGTGGATCTGGGGATCAAGGCGATGACGCCGCATCGGCTGGCCGAGCGGGGGTGTGAGGTGCACGTGCTGCCGGCCTCGGTCACCGCGGCCGAGATCCTGGCGCTGGGTCCGGATGGGGTGTTCTTCTCCAACGGTCCGGGGGATCCAGCGACGGCCGATGGTCCGGTGGCGGCGTTGCGGGGGGTGCTGGAGGCGGGGGTGCCGTTCTTCGGGATCTGTTTCGGTAACCAGTTGTTCGGGCGGGCGCTGGGGTTGGGCACCTACAAGCTGCGCTACGGCCATCGGGGGGTCAACCAGCCGGTGCGTCATCAGGGGACCGGCAAGGTGGAGATCTCCTCGCACAACCACGGCTTCGCGGTACGCGCACCGGTTGACGGGAGGTTCGAGACGCCGTTCGGGCCGGGTGAGGTCACCCACGTCAATCTCAACGACGGCTGCGTGGAGGGTCTGCGGCTGCTGGGGCGTCCGGCGTTCAGCGTGCAGTACCACCCCGAGGCCGCGGCGGGCCCGCATGACTCGGCGGGGTTGTTCGACGACTTCTGCGCGCTGATGGAAGGCGGCCGGGCGGCCACCGGCGCAGCGGGTGCGGCCACGAGCACGGAGGGCAGCAAGGGTGCCTAAGCGTACGGATATTCAGTCGGTCATGGTGATCGGTTCGGGGCCGATCGTGATCGGTCAGGCATGTGAGTTCGACTACTCCGGCACCCAGGCCTGCCGGGTGCTGCGCGCCGAGGGCTTTCGGGTGATCCTGGTCAACAGCAACCCCGCCACCATCATGACCGATCCGGAGTTCGCCGACGCCACCTACGTCGAGCCGATCACCCCCGACATCGTCGAGAAGATCATCGCCAAGGAACGCCCCGACGCGTTGTTGCCCACCCTGGGCGGGCAGACCGCGCTCAACACCGCCATCTCGCTGTACGAGGCCGGGGTGCTGGAGCGCTACGACGTCGAACTGATCGGCGCCGACGTGGCCGCGATCCAAGCGGGGGAGAACCGGCAGATGTTCAAGGACATCGTGGCCACCGTCGCGGCCGAGCACGGCCTCAACGCCGAGTCGGCCCGCTCACTGATCTGCCACACCATGGACGAGTGCCTGAGCGCCGCGGGCGAGCTGGGCTATCCGCTGGTGGTGCGGCCCTCGTTCACCATGGGCGGCGTCGGCTCCGGCTTCGCCCACGACGAGCACGACCTGCGGCGCATCGCCGGCGCGGGCCTGGATGCCTCCCCCACCACCGAGGTGTTGCTGGAAGAGTCGATCCTGGGCTGGAAGGAGTACGAGCTGGAGGTGATGCGCGACCGGGCCGACAACGTGGTGATCGTGTGCTCGATCGAGAACATCGACCCGATGGGCGTGCACACCGGCGACAGCGTCACCGTCGCCCCCGCCCTGACGCTGACCGATCGTGAGTATCAGAACATGCGCGATGTGGCGATCGCGGTGATCCGCGAGGTCGGCGTGGACACCGGCGGCTGCAACATCCAGTTCGCCGTCGATCCGGCCACCGGCCGGATGGTGGTGATCGAGATGAACCCGCGGGTGTCGCGTTCTTCGGCGCTGGCCTCCAAGGCGACCGGTTTTCCGATCGCGAAGATCGCCGCCAAGCTCGCCATCGGCTACACCCTGGATGAGATCCCCAACGACATCACCGCCGAGACCCCGGCCTCGTTCGAACCCAGCCTGGACTACATCGTGGTCAAGGTGCCGCGGTTCGCGTTCGAGAAGTTCGCCGGCGCCGATGCCACCTTGACCACGCACATGAAGTCCGTCGGCGAGGCCATGGCCATCGGCCGCTCCTTCCCCGAAGCGCTGCAAAAGGCACTGCGGTCACTGGAGAAGAAGGGTTCTTCCTTCAGCTGGTCGGGCGAGCCCGGTCCCAAACAGGACCTGCTGCAGGCGTGTCGCACTCCGCACGACGGGCGCCTGGTCACCATGCACCAGGCCATCCGCGCCGGCGCGAGCACCGAAGAGCTGTTCGAGGCCACCAGCGTGGACCCGTGGTTCCTCGACCAGCTCATGGCGATCGAAGAAGGCGCGATACGGATACAGCGCGCCTCCCGGCTGACCGCGGACACACTCCTTCACGCCAAACACCTGGGGTTCAGTGACGCGCAGATCGCCGAGCTGCGCGACATGGACGAGGCCCGCGTACGCGACCTGCGCCACGCCCTGGGAGTGCGGCCGGTCTACCACACCGTCGACACCTGCGCCGCCGAGTTCGCCGCCCAGACCCCCTACCTGTATTCCACCTACGACGAGGAAACCGAGGTCCCGCCCGGGGACCGCCCCAAGGTCATCATCTTGGGCTCGGGCCCCAACCGCATCGGCCAGGGCATCGAGTTCGACTACGCCTGCGTGCACGCCTCCTTCGAGTTGTCCAAAGCCGGCTATGAGACCGTCATGGTCAACTGCAACCCCGAGACCGTCTCCACCGACTACGACACCTCCGACCGCCTCTACTTCGAACCCCTCACCCTCGAAGACGTCCTCGAAGTCGTCCACGCCGAACAGCAAAGCGGCCCCGTCGTCGGCGTCATCGTCCAACTGGGCGGTCAGACCCCCCTCGGTTTGGCCCAGGCACTCAAGGACGCCGGCGTGCCGATCGTGGGCACCTCGCCGGAATCGATCCACCTGGCCGAGGAACGGGGTGCTTTCGGCCGGGTGCTGGCCGAGGCCGGCCTGCCAGCCCCCAAACACGGCACCGCCGTCACCGCCGGTGAGGCATTGGCCATCGCCGCCGAGATCGGCTACCCCGTCCTGGTCCGCCCCTCCTACGTGCTGGGCGGTGCGGGCATGGCCATCGTCTACGACGACACCACCCTGACCACCTACATGACCCAGGCCATCGCCGCAGGAGCGGCCGGCACCCACCCGGTCTTGGTCGACAAGTTCCTGGACGAGGCCGTGGAGATCGACGTCGACGCCCTCTATGACGGCCAGGAACTCTACCTGGGCGGGGTGATGGAACACATCGAGGAAGCCGGCATCCATTCGGGGGACTCGGCCTGCTCGCTGCCGCCCATGACCTTGGGCGGCTACGACATCAAACGCATCCGCGCCGCCACCGAGGCCATCGCCCGCGGCGTCGGCGTGCGCGGCCTGCTCAACGTCCAGTACGCCATGTCGGCCAACATCCTGTATGTGCTGGAGGCCAACCCGCGCGCCAGCCGCACCGTGCCGTTCGTCTCCAAAGCCACCGCCGTCCCCTTGGCCAAGGCCGCCGCCCGCGTCATGCTGGGTGCCACCATCACCCAGCTGCGCACCGAAGGACTACTACCCGCCACCGGCGACGGCGGCACCCTCCCTTTGGATGCGCCCATCGCGGTCAAGGAAGCCGTACTGCCCTTTAACCGCTTCCGAGGCGTCGACATCGTGCTGGGGCCGGAGATGCGCTCCACCGGCGAGGTGATGGGCATCGACGCCTTCTTCGGCACCGCTTACGCCAAGTCCCAGGCCGCCGCCTACGGATCCCTGCCGACCAAGGGGCGGGCGTTCGTGTCGGTGGCCAACCGCGACAAACGCGCCATGATCTTCCCCGTCAAGGCCCTGGCCGACCTGGGCTTTGAGATCCTGGCCACCGAAGGCACCGCCGAGGTACTGCGCCGCAACGGCGTCCATGCCAAGATCGTGCGCAAGCACAGCGAAGGCACCGGCCCCCAAGGCGAGGCGACCATCGTGGGACAGATCCTCGACGGCGAGATCGACCTCATCGTCAACACCCCCTTCGGCAGCCCCGGACAGGCAGGACCCCGCCTGGACGGCTACGAGATCCGCACCGCCGCGGTCCTGCGCGCGATTCCCTGCATCACCACCGTCCAGGGCCTGGCCGCAGCCGTCCAAGGCATCCAGGCGAT
>NZ_JBVJIA010000081.1:0-3418 GCF_055586505.1 Streptosporangium sp. NPDC050148
GAGGTGGTGGCCTCGGGGTCACCGCGCTCCCACGCGCCGGCCGTGGCGGTGTCGGTGCCGGACGGGTTGGCCGTCCAGCCGGTCGCCGTCTCGAACTCGTCGGAGTAGACGGTCACCCCGGGGTTGGAGCCGCCGCAGTACTGCGACTCCTTGCCGATGATCCGGTAGACGCAGTCGGAGTACTCGATGAAGCGCAGCACGGCCTCGCGGTTGCGGGTGGTCTGCGGGCCGATCTGCTCGTCGGGAGGGTAGAAGCCCGGCGAGGCGCTGACCGGGTACATCTCGAAGGTGTAGCTGAAGATCTTGTAGACGCCCCACATCCAGTCGTCGATCGTGCCGTCGGTGACGTACAGGTCGCTGGCCTGCTGGGGGGTGTAGCCGTTGGTGGAGGCCATGTTCTGGCCCAGGGTCGCGTGGGCGTCACGGTCGTCCTGGGTCAGTCCGGGCGCGGTGTCGTTGAAGGTGTAGCCGTACGGCCACAGGATCAGCTCGCCGTAGGTGTGCCAGTCGATGTGCGACTTGATCTGCTGCACGCCGCCGACGACCCGGCTGCGCACCCAGTTGGCCACCGCCCGCACCTCGGGGGCCGACTCCGCCGCGGGACCGCGGTAGGTGTCGCTGGAGGGCGAGCCGGACGAGCCGGCGCAGCAGCCCCAGTTGTAGCCCCAGTTGCGGTTCATGTCCGTGCCCACGTACGACGAGCCGGAGTTGGGCTGGCGGTTCTTGCGCCAGGAGCGGTAGGAGCCGCTGGCGATGTCGTACTCGCCGCCGTCCGGGTTGAGGTCCGGCATGATCCAGATCTCGCGGCCGTTGACCAGGTTCGCGATGCGGCTGTCGGTGGTGTAGCCGTCGGTGAACAGGTTGAGCAGGTAGATCGCCATCTCGACGGTCAGGTGCTCGCGGGCGTGCTGGTGGTGGGTGAACAGCACCTCGGGCTCGTTCTCGTCCGTGGCGACGTTGTCACTGATCTTCACGGCGATCAGGTCGCGTCCCTCGTACGAGGTGCCGTAGCTGATCTTGCGGGCGATCGTCGGGTGGTCGGCGACGATCCGGTTCACCGCGGCGGTCATCTCGGCGTAGTTGTGGTAACCCGAGTCGGACGGCGGGAAGTCCGCGCGCTGCTCCGGGCCGGTCGGGAATAACGCCCGGGGGACCCGGGTGACGGCGTAGCCGAGTTTCTTGATCTCGGCCACTTCCTCCTGGCTGGCGGTGACCACGACGGAGTCGGAGCCGACCTGGTCGATCGCGGCACCCGTGGCGGCGACCGCACTGCGCTGCTGGGACGTGCTCGGACCCTGGACCTTGTACTGGCTGTTCGGTTGTGGCTCGGCCGAGGCTCCGGCCCCGGTCATACCGAGACACAACAGCGCCAGGGCGGCGAACACCACGATCAGTCGGCGTCTCACCTGTGTCCTCCTCAGGCACGCACTGTAGGGATTGGTCGCGTGCCTCCACCGAGAGTCAAACAACGGCGTTGATTGGAAAAGGCCCAAATTTGGGCGCCGCGTGGACTCCGGGAGGAGATGCAGGGCCGGGAGAGAGGATCAGAAGACGATCCGGAACCAGAGCGTCCGGGCACCCCCCGGGGTCCCGGGACGCACGCCCCACCGGTCCGCGAGCAGGTCCACCAGGAACATGCCCCGGCCGCCCTCGGCCTCGGGGTCGTTGCGCACGTGCGGCGCCGAGGCACCGGATCCCGCGTCGCAGACCTCGACCAGCACCGCCGCGGGCCTCACCGTCACCGTCATCGCGACCTCGCCGCCCGCCCGGGAGCCGGAGTGCACGACCGAGTTGGTCACCACCTCGCTCACCAGGAGAACGACGTCGTCGAGGGCGGGATGGTCCTCACCCAGCAGTTCCCTGACCCGGCCGCGCGCCACCGCCACCGACTCCGGCACCCCCTTGAGGGTCACCCTCATCCGAGGTGAGACGGCCTGCCGTCCGGTCCTCATCGTCGACCTCGCTCCCCGACACGCATATTCCATGCACGTCGCCCTCTGAGATGGCACACTCACTCACGGTGAACTGTTCTATCAAGGACTGCAATACCTCATGTTGAGATTCCACAGTTTTCCTATCAAAGGACGGAGGGAGGTAGATGCGTGGTTTCTCGACGCAGCCCCACGGCCCGGCATCGCCGCCTGGTCGCTGAACTCAACCGTCTGCGAAAGGACAGTGGGCTGACCAGGGTGGAGGTGGCCGAGCGGATCGGCTCCACCGACACCACCGTCTGGCGGTACGAGACGGGTCAGACCCGTCCCCGGCCCTCGGACGTGTCGGCCCTCACCGATGTGTACGGAGTGACCGGGGAGGCACGGGACTTCCTGATCCAGCTGGCCGTCGAGGCCAGGCGACGCGACTGGTGGCACCGCCACCGGCAGGCGTTCAAGCCGGGCTTCGACTCCTACATCGGACTGGAGGCGGAGGCGTCCCTCGTGCGCTCGTACGAGCCGCTCGTCGTCCCCGGCCTGATGCAGACCGAACCGTACGCACGTGCCGTGGTCGAGGCGACCTCCGTCGTCCAGACCCCCTCAACGGTCGAGGAGACGGTCGCCGTGCGCATCTCGCGTCAGCGGTTGCTGCACGGACCAGGCGACCCCATCCACCTCGTCGCGGTACTCGACGAAGCGGTGATCCGGCGCCGGATCGGCGGCGGCGGCATCATGACGGAGCAGCTGGAACATCTCGTCCACCTCGGCGGGCTGCCCAACGTGGAGATCCGGGTCCTCCCGTTCTCCGCCGGGGCCCACCCCGCGATGGACGGACCGTTCTGCCTGCTCAGCTTCCCCGAACCGGAGGATCCCGACCTGCTCTACCTGGAGCAGGCCGCGAGCGGGCTCCTGCCGGACGAACCAGAACAAGTCAGCCGGTACGTCTCCATGTTCGAGAGCCTCTGCGCCATGGCCCTCGACCAGGAGGCGTCGGCGGCCTTCATCGCCCAGATGGCGAGAAGGTTCTCCACCCCCTAGTACCCGAAGGAAGAAAAAGTGCGAGGGTCCACGATGGATCTGTCCGACGCCCAATGGCGCAAGAGCGGCCGCAGCACCGGAGGCAACTGCGTGGAGGTGGCGGTCGTCCCCGGTGACGCGACGACCGTCGTCCACAAGGCCGGCTCCGACCACCTCTACCTCGTCCGCGACTCCAAGGATCCGAAGGGCCCGGCGCTGGCGTTCACCCGGAGCGAGTGGGACGCCTTCGTCGGCGGCGTGAAGGACGGCGAGTTCGACTGACACACCTCCGGGGGAACCGCCTCACCGGTTCCCCCGGAACCCGACGGTCCCGGGGGGGGGGGGGGTGGGGGGGGGGGGGGGGGGGGGGGGGGGGAGGGGGGGGAGGGGGGGGGGGGGGAGGGGGGGGGGGGGAGGGGGGGGTATGGAGAGGAGTGCGGGGGGTTATGTCGCGCGGCGCGGGGACGGGC
>NZ_JBVJIA010000082.1:0-3144 GCF_055586505.1 Streptosporangium sp. NPDC050148
TCGGGCTTCGTCGAGCAGTGGCGGTGGGTCCTTGACGGTGATCACGACGGGTGGTGAGGCCGTCAGGGGAGCCAGCCGTTGTCGACGGCGATCCGGGCGGCGTCGGCGCGGCCGGCGGCGCCGAGCTTGGTCACGATGGCGCTCAGGTGGTTGCGGACCGTCCCGGGGGACAGGTGGGTGCGCCGGGCGATCACCGCCACCGGGGTGTCGAGCTCCGCGAGCCGCAGCACCTCCAGCTCCCGCGGGGTCAACGGGCACGGGGGCGCGGTCAGCGCGTCGGCGGCCATCGCCGGGTCCACGTACCGGCTCCCCCGGTGGACCCGTCTGATCACGTCGGCGAGCTGTCCGCCGGGCGAGCCCTTGGGCAGGAAGCCCTTGGCCCCGGCGTCCAGCGCACGCTTCAGCATCGAGGGCTTGCCGTACCCGGTGAGGATGATCACCGCGCAGGTGGGCAGCGCCCTGGAGATCTCGGCGGCGACGCCGACGCCGTCCAGCCGGGGCATCTGCAGGTCGACCACGGCGACGTCGGGGCGGTGGGCCAGCGCCTCCTCCACGGCCGCGCGGCCGTCGCCGGCCTGGGCCACCACCTCCAGGTCGGCCTCGAGGGACACCAGGGCGGCCAGGGCCGTTCTGATCAGCTCCTCGTCGTCGGCGAGGAGCACTCTGATCATGAGGTCACCGGCATGGCCGACTCCAGGACGAACAATCCGCCGTCGGCGCGGACGTCCAGCGTGCCGCCCGTCTCGGCGAGGCGTTCCCGCAGGCCGCGCAGCCCGGAGCTGTGACGGTCGGGCCGCACGGCGGCGGCGCCGTCGTTGGTCACGGTCATCCGCACCTCGTCATCGTGGCGGGACAGCTCTATCGAGCACCAGCTCGCCGTGCTGTGCCTGAGAACGTTGGTGCCGGCCTCACGCAGGACCATGCTGAGCGGGACGGCGACGTCGGCCGGCAGGTCGCCGGTCCGGTCGGTGACCGTGCACCGTATCCCCGAGGAACGGAGGACCCGCGAGACCTCGTCGAGCTCACCGGGGAGATCGACCGTGCGGTACCCGTGCACCGCCTTCCGGAGGTCGGCGAGCGCGGAGGCGGCCAGCAGGCGCACGTCCGCGGCCTCCCGCTCGGCGCGGGCGGCGTCGACGGAGACGAGCCTCTCGGCCAGCTCGGCCTTCAGGGCGATCACCGAGAGAGTGTGGCCGAGCAGGTCGTGCACGTCGCGCCCGAACCGCAGCCGTTCCCGGGCGGCGGTCAGCCGCTCCTGCGCGGAGTGTTCCTCCTGGGTGGCGATCAGGATGTTCCACAGCCAGGCGTGCAGACCGGTGACGCCGACGGTCATCATCCCGAAGCCGACGGTTATCACCAGATACTCGACGAGGGACCCGCCGCTCCACCAGCTCACGGCGCCGGAGACGGCGACGGCCGCGGCGATGACCGCGCCCGCCGTGGCCCGCCCGCCGAGCAGGGGCGCGGTGCCGACGATCGAGGCGCCCACCCACGCCCACGTCCTCCAGCCGCCACCCCCCAGCGGGGCGGTCATCGGGATCGACAGCGCCGCCGCCGTCGCGAACCCCGCCAGCAGCCGGCGGTGAACGGCCTGCGACAGCGACGGCGTGACCGCGGCGTACAGGACCGCGGCCTGCGCCGCGGCGAAGACGAGGATGCCCGTGGCGCCGAGCGCGATCCGCAGCGGATCGGTCTCCCTGCCGAGACCGATGCTCGGCATGATCAGAGTCATGAGCACGGCGGTGGCCAGCGAGCCCAGGGTCGCCACCCTGACCCATCGCAGCCGCTGCTGGAACACACCGGTGATTGTAGTTCGTCGCATGGTTCTTCCCTGGGCCGGTGCGGACGGTCATCTCGGTCCGGTACGGCCCCGCGCCGGTCCGGGGACCGTACCGGTGCGGGCGGCGACCGGTGGGGAGGCCGGGGCGGCGGCCCTCACCACAGCATGAGGAGGATGGTCAGGCCGATGATCGTGTCGATGACGATGCACGCCTCGGCGTACGCTCGCGGGACGACCTTGTCGGCACGGTAGTGGATGATGTCCCACCCCGCGTGGGCGAGCCAGCCGGCGGCCACCAGGTAGAGGGAGAGGTTTCCGCCCACCGACGTCGCCACCGCGGCCAGCGCCACGTAGACGGCGAACACCCCCAGCTGGAGCGCGAGCACGCCCGGCTCCCGCAGGTGCTTCCGGGCGGCGCCGATGACCAGGTAGGCGCCGGCGAGGATCACGAGTATCCACGGCGGCGGGGCGGAGGACGAGCCCCAGCTGTCGATGGTGATCACCAGGGCCAGCCACGACGGCCACCGGTGCACCAGCCAGGCCGTGATCCGCCGGCCGGTGCCGGCGTCGGCCGGCGGCGCCGGGCAGGCGGGACGGCGGTGCGGCCGGCTGTACTCCTTCCGGCGGAGCAGCATCGCGACGAGCATGGCGGGGAGCATCAGCAGGTGCCCGCCGATCATGAGACCGTCGCCGGACAGCGCCCCGGTCCAGAACGGGACGAGCAGCACGAGGAACGGGACGAACATCGCCGCGCCCATCTCGGCGATGCGCGGCCAGTCGTGGCCGCGGACGCGCATCCAGATCGCCATGCCCAGGGTCATGTCGGTGGCCATCACCAGGGCGGCGAGGTCGGCGCGTGCGAGCGCGTCGGACCAGCCGAGCAGCGGGGAGACGACCTCCCACACCTGGCCGAACAGCAGCATCCCGGCGATCATCGCGATCACCATCTCGGCGAAGTGCCACGCGAAGTGCCAGCGGCCTGAGGTCCGGAAGGAGGGGCGGGCGCCCGGGGGGCGCGACGTGTCGGCTGCGGTGATGTCCGTTTTGGTTTTCATGGATCCAAGGGTGCGGGCGGCGGCGCGCAGCCCCCACCCTCGTCATGTCACCGATCGACCATGCGGATCGCACCTCCGACCCGTGAACGCTCGGCCCACCCACCCATCGATCGCCTCGGCGGTGCCGAGGATGTGGGCGAGGACGGCGGAATTCGAGAAGGGGAGTCTTCCTCCGTCGTGAACAAGTCTCAGACCACGTTCCGCATCCCGTTCTCCATGTTCCGCGTCCCGTCGGCCCCGTAGGCCCCGTAGGCCCTGCAGCCCTGCGACCCGTGGTGCCCTGCCATCCGTGTGCCCTGCCACCCGTGG
>NZ_JBVJIA010000083.1:0-3137 GCF_055586505.1 Streptosporangium sp. NPDC050148
GTCGCAGGGGTGATGTCGCTGCAGGACGCATGCGCGCTGGTGGCCGCCCGAGGCCGGTTGATGCAGGAACTCCCTGCCGGTGGGGCGATGATCGCCCTTCAGGCCACCGAGCAGGAGGTGTCGGAGCTTCTCACCGACGGTGTCTCGATCGCCGCCGTCAACGGCCCCCAGGCCGTGGTCGTCTCCGGTGACGAGGAACCCGTCACCGCCCTGGCGCACACGCTCACCTCCCAGGGACGCAAAAGCCGCCGCCTGCGCGTCAGTCACGCCTTCCACTCGGCCCGCATGGAGCCGATGCTGCGAGAGTTCCACCGCATCGCCGAAGGGCTGACCTTCCAGGCCCCCTCGATCCCGGTCATCTCCAACCTCACCGGCGAGCCGGTGACGGAGTTCTCGGCCGATTACTGGGTCGACCAGGTACGGGGCACGGTGCGCTTCGCCGACGCTTTGACGCATGCGGCCTCCCACGGCATCGGCAGGTTCGTCGAGCTGGGCCCCGACGGGGTGCTGTCGGCCATGGGCCAGGACACCCTGACCGACGCCTCCTTTCTCCCGACGATCCGTAACGGCAGAGCCGAACCCGAGACCGTGCTCACCGCCGTCGCCGGTGCGTTCGTGGCCGGGACGCAGGTCGACTGGGCGGCCTACTTCCAGACCGCAGGCGGTGATGGGGCACGTCCGGTGGACGTGCCGACGTACGCCTTCGATCGGCAGCGGTACTGGCTGGAACCGACAGGTCAGACGGACCTGTCGGGTGCGGGGTTGTCGTCGGCGGGGCATCCGCTGCTGGGTGCGGTGGTGTCCCTGGCCGAGGGGGACGGCCTGGTGCTCACCGGTCGCCTGTCGACCCGGGCCCAGCCCTGGCTCACCGACCACACCGTCGCCGGTACGACACTGCTCCCCGGTACCGCCTTCGTCGAGCTCGCCGTACGCGCCGGTGACCACGTCGGTTGTGATCGCATCGAGGAACTCACCCTGCACGCCCCGCTCGCGCTCACCTCTTCCACCGGGGTGCAGGTGCAGATCCTCGTCGGTGCCTCGGACGAGGAGGGGCGCCGTCCGGTGAGCGTGCACAGCTCTCCCACCGGAGAGGACGACTGGACGCGCCACGCCGGCGGGGTGCTCGCGACGACCGGGCCCGCCGTACCGGGGAACGATCTCGTCGTGTGGCCGCCGGAGGGTGCGCGGCCGGTGGACCTGACGGGCTGCTACGAAGCCCTGGCCGAGAAGGGGCTCGACTACGGTCCGGCCTTCCGGGGGTTGCGAGCGGCCTGGCGGAACGGGGACGACGTCTACGCCGAGGTGGCCCTGGCGGAGGGCAGCGAGACCGACGCCGGTCGCTACGGGCTGCATCCCGCGCTCCTCGACGCCGCACTGCACGCCCTTGCGGCGGCGCACGACGGTACCGACACCCAGGTGGCCCTGCCGTTCTCCTGGGAGGGGGTGCGTCTGTACGCCTCCGGGGCCTCCGCGCTGCGCGTACGCCTGTCGCCCGCCGGAGAGAACACGGTGTCGCTCGACGTGGCCGACGGGACGGGAGCCCCGGTCGCCTCGGTGGACGCGCTGGTCATGCGTCCCGTCGACACCACCGCGTTCTCGGCGTCCGGACCCGCCGCGGCCGGACACGATTCCCTCTACCGGCTCGACTGGCGGCGGATCCCCGCGGGCGACGACGCCACCTGGGACGGGGAGCCGGTCGTGATCGGGACCGAGCCCGGTGACGACCCCCTCGCGGCGACCCGCGTCCTGCTCGGGCAGGCCCTCGACGCCGTCAAGGAATGGCTGGAGGACGGCGGCCCCGATCGGCTCGTCATCGTCACGAGGCGAGCCGTCACGGCCGGTGACGCCGTCACGGCCGCCGATCCCGCTGCCGCCGCCGTCTGGGGACTCATCCGCAGCGCCCAGGCGGAGCATCCGGACCAGATCGTGCTGGTCGACACCGACGTCGACATCAACGTCGACGTCGACGGTCGCGCGGCGCTGGCACGGGCCGTGGCGACCGGTGAGCCGCAGCTCGCCATCCGCGCGGGCGAGATCTACGTGCCCCGCCTCGCCACCGTGGCCCAGAATCCGGGACTTCTTCCCCCGGCCGGTGAAGAGACCTGGCGGCTGACCGTCTCTCCCCGAAGGACCATCGACGACCTGACGCTCACCGCGTACGAGGACGAGGCGCTCGCGGAGGGACAGGTCCGCATCCGGGTACGTGCCGCCGGGCTCAACTTCCGCGACGTGCTGCTCGCGCTGGGGATGTACCCGGACGACGTGCTGCTGGGCGGTGAAGGCGCGGGGGTCGTCACCGAGGTCGGCCCCGGCGTGACCGGATTGGCACCGGGGGACCGCGTCTTCGGTCTGTTCGGCGGAGCCTTCGGCCCGAGCGCGGTCGCCGACCACCGGGTGGTGGCCCGGATCCCGGAGGGCTGGTCGTTCGAGCAGGCGGCGTCGGTTCCGATCGCCTACCTGACCGCCTACTACGGGCTGGTGGAGCTCGCGGGTCTCCGGCGGGACGAGACCGTCCTCGTGCACGCCGCCACCGGTGGGGTGGGTACCGCCGCCGTGCAGCTCGCCCGGCATCTGGGTGCGGAGGTCTTCGCGACCGCGAGTCCCGCCAAGCAGGCCACCCTGCGCGAGCTGGGACTGGACGACGCGCACATCGCCTCGTCGCGCACGCTCGAGTTCGAGCCGCGGTTCCTGCGGTCCACGGGCGGCAGGGGCGTCGACGTCGTGCTGAACTCCCTCGCCGGGGAGTTCGTGGACGCCTCCCTGCGGCTGCTCTCGCCCGGCGGCCGTTTCATGGAGATGGGCAAGACCGACCTGCGCGACCCCGACGGCGTCGCGGCCGGTTACCGGCCGTTCGACCTGATGCGCGCCGAACCGGAACTGGTCGGGCGGATGCTCGCCTCCGTGCTCGCCCTCTTCGAGGCCGGGGCGCTACGGCTCCCGCCGATCACCACCTGGGACGTACGGCAGGCGCAGGAGGCGTTCCGCTTCGTCAGCCAGGCACGGCACGTCGGCAAGGTCGTGCTGACCCTGCCACGGCCGATCGACCCGGATGGTGCGGTGTTGATCACTGGTGGTACGGGGGTGTTGGGGGGTTTGGTGGCGCGTCATGTGGTGGGGGTGTGGGGGGTTGGTCGGGT
>NZ_JBVJIA010000084.1:0-2001 GCF_055586505.1 Streptosporangium sp. NPDC050148
TGTCCTGTCTCGCTTGATGGTTGACACTCTGGCCTCGCTTGATGCTTGACACCTTGATCGTCTTCTGTGCCTGCTCGTGGCGTTGTCTGCGCTTCGGGGGCCGAGATGGCATTGGTGGAGTTGAGTGTCGTGGAGCAGCGCTATCACGCGGTGATCGAGGTGTTGTCGGGGGCGAAGGTCACCGATGTCGCCGAGCGGTATGGGATCTCGCGTCAATCGGTGCATACCTGGGTGCGCCGCTATCGAGACGGCGGCCTGAGCGCTCTGGCCGACCGCTCGCATCGGGTGCGGGCGCATCCGATGCAAACGCCGGCCGCCATCGAGGCGGTGATCTGTGAGCTGCGGCGCTCGCACCCGCGGTGGGGGCCGCGCACCCTGGGCTGGGAGCTGGCCCGGCGCGGGGTGGCGCCGGTGCCCTCACGAGCGAGTATCTACCGGGTGCTGGTGCGGGCCGGCTTGATCGATCCGATGACGCGCCGCCGTAAACGCGGTGACTACCTGCGCTGGGAGCGGTCCGGGCCGATGCAGTTGTGGCAGATGGACATCATGGGCGGTCTGCTGCTGGCCGACGGAGGCGAGTGCAAGCTGATCACCGGGGTGGACGACCATTCGCGGTTTTGCGTGATCGCCTCGGTGGTGGCCCGGCCGACCGGGCGGCAGGTGTGTGCGGCGTTCGCTGAGGCGATGCGCGCTTTCGGGGTTCCGCTGGAGGTGCTGACCGACAACGGCAAGCAGTTCACCGGCCGCTTCGGCGGGCCCAAGGCCGGTGAGGTGCTCTTTGAGCGCGTCTGCCGGGAGAACGGCATCCGGCTGCTGCATACCCAGCCGCGCACCCCGACCACCACCGGCAAGATCGAACGCTTCCACCAGACGGTGCGTCGGGAACTGCTCGATGACGCGTTGCCGTTCGTCTCGATGGACGCAGCCCAGCAGGCGGTGGATGCCTTCGCCGAGCACTACAACACCGCCCGCCCGCACCAGGCGTTGCAGATGGCCTTTCCCGCCGATCGCTTCTTGGCCGATCGCGTCGACCTCCCGCAGAGGCCGGCGCAGGCCAAAGAAGAGCTGCCGCTGCGGCTGCCGGTGAGCTTGACCATGGTGGGATCCTCGCCCTCGGCGAGGATGGCTGCACCCGAGCCGTCGCCTGAGCCGTCACCTGAGGTCGTCACCGACGACGAGGTGCCGGTGACCGAGCCGATGCAGGTGTCGGCCGTCGAGGTCGATCGGGTGGTGCCGGACTCGGGCAACCTGACGGTCGGTGGCCAGCAGGTCTGGCTCGGCCCTGACCGCGCCGGTCTGGCGATCACGTTGTGGATCAGCACGGCGCACCTGCACGTGTTCACTACCGGCGGCGGCCGGCTCAAGACGGTGGCCTCTCGTTTGACGGTCAAGGACCTGGCCACCCTGATCGCCTCGGGTCAGGGGCGTCCGGCCGGGCCCGCACCGGTTCCCGACGCTCAGCAGCATCGTCCGGCTGTTGAGGTGGATCGGCTGGTCAGCTCGATCGGCATCGTCAGCCTGGCCAGTCACGCGCTCTGCGTCGGCGCCCACCTGGCCGGGCAACGCGTCACGCTGCGCCTGGACGGCATCACCGCCCAGGTCATGGACGGCGAGCGCCTGCTGCTGCGCACGCTGCGCTGCCCGCTGCCGATCACCGAATGCGGGCGCCTGCGCGGCGCCCGCCGGGCCAGCCCGCCACCGACCACGCCCACCGGGCCGGTCACCGTCCAGCGCACCGTCTCGGCCGGCGGCACCATCATGGTCGTCGGCCAGAAGGTCCAGGTCGGCCGGGTCCACGCCCGCAAGATCCTGGACGTGAGCGTCGATGACACCCACCTGAGCATCCACGCCGACGGCGAGCCGATCCGCGTCGTGTCACGAACCACCACCCAGGAGGTCACCCGGATCAAGTCCAAAGCGCATACTAAACAGCGAAAGACCAGCTAGGAGTGTCAAGCATCATCCGATGCCATTACGTCAAGCATCAAGCGAGTCACGACA
>NZ_JBVJIA010000085.1:0-1648 GCF_055586505.1 Streptosporangium sp. NPDC050148
GGCCACGTACAGCGGGCAGGGATCGGCCTCCGGCGGGGTGCACTTCACCAGGAAGTCGGTGTTCCCCGCGATGATCATCCGGTCGGCGACGGGGTCCTTCACCGTGCCGAGCGAGGCCCGTTCCACGCCGTGGTGGATCAGCGCCCAGGCGTCCTTGACGTAGTAGGTCTCGTCGAAGACGACCGCGTGCGGCCGTCCCAGGCCGGTGAACCGCAGGACGCCCCCGAGGGCCGCGACCAGCAACGGCCCCAGCCAGCCCCAGAGGGTGTTCTCCGGCATAGGCGGCACGAGGCGATCCCGCATTACTCCCATTCAGGGAATTATGATGATGAATCAGCCTCGATGGACAGCGTCATAGAGATCGCGTTTGGGTATCCCCGCCGCCTTGGCCACGTCCACGATCGCCTGTTTCCTCGGCGTCCCCGTCTCCTCGCGCCGCGCGACCTCCTCGACCAGGTCCCCGATCACCGGTGGCAGCACCGCCCGGACGTACCCGGCGACGACCACGGTGATCTCCCCCTTCACCCCGCCGGCCGCCCACTCGGCCAGCTCGCCGAGCCCGCCCCGCCGTACCTCCTCGTAGGTCTTGGTCAGCTCGCGGCAGACCGCGGCCCGCCGGTCCGCGCCGAACGCCTCCGCCATCGCCGCCAGCGCGGCGTGCAGCCGGTGCGGCGCCTCGAAGAACACCATGGTCCGCTCCTCGGCCGCGAGCGCCGCGAGCCGCCGGGAGCGCTCGCCGGACTTGCGCGGCGGGAAGCCCTCGAAGCAGAACCGGTCGCTGGGCAGGCCGGAGACGGCCAGCGCCGTGGTCACCGCGGACGGGCCTGGCAGCGAGGTGACCGTGATCCCGGCCTCCACCGCCAGGTGGGTCAGCCGGTAGCCGGGGTCGGAGACGCCGGGCATGCCCGCGTCCGTGATGACCAGGACCGTCCTGCCCTCCTGGAGCGCCGCGAGGAGCTCGGCGGCCCGGCCGGCCTCGTTGGCGTCGTAGTAGGACACGACCCGCCCGCCGATCTCCGCGCCCAGCTCCCCGGCCAGCCGCCGCAGCCGCCGGGTGTCCTCGGCCGCCACCACGTCGGCGCTCTCCAGCGCCTGGCGCAGCCGCGGCGAGACATCGCCGGCCTGCCCGATCGGAGCTCCTGCCAGCACAAGCCTGCCGTTGTCCGTCACCGTTCCATCCTCCCGCATTCCGGATGGACCCCCTGCCTGGGGAGAAATTCCCCAATTAGACCTGTAGGAGGTATTTCCTGGGCTGATGAAGGCGAGGTCCCCGTACGATGTCCGGGTGGCCGTGACCGACTTCACCGACCAGGCGTCAGATCAGCCGGAGTCGAAGCCCCCCTCGGGGCCGACGATCTCCCTGCGCGACCGGCTGGTGCCGCCGATGCCCGACGGCGCCCTGTGGGGCTGGCTGGGCCCGCTGCTCATCGCGGCGTTCGGCGCGATCCTGCGGTTCGTCAACCTCGGCCACCCGCACGCGGTCATGTTCGACGAGACCTACTACGCCAAGGACGCCCTGGCGCTGACCACCTTCGGCGCCGAGCACAACGTGGTCAAGGACGCCGACAAGATCATCATGGGCGGCGGCACCGGGATCTGGCAGCAGTGCGCGCCGGCCGAGGTCGACAAGTGCGCCTCCTACGTGGTG
>NZ_JBVJIA010000086.1:0-1372 GCF_055586505.1 Streptosporangium sp. NPDC050148
GGAAGTCCGCGACGACATCCACGAAGCCTTCCTCAGCCTCGGCTGTGCCCTGATCTGCTGGCGTCGCCTCAACTCATTGCGTTAGCAGCTCTTAGGACGGCCGAAAAACATGACACAAGGCGTCGGGTTTTAGAGCGATCATCGGTTCACCGGTCAGCGCCGATGTGAGTGTGGACCGGGGCCACAGATGGACAAGGACCTCAATGCGCGAAACCCCCGAGGAGCTCAAGGAACTTCAGGCTCTCCTCGAAGCCTCCCTTTCCCGCTCTACTTTGCACCTCCGCTCGATCGTCACCGAGAACACCCTGACCGCAGAGCAGCTCACCCGGATCCTGACCGGGATGTGCACCCTCGCCCTGTCCACCGTGACGGCAAAGGGCGAGCCGCGGATCAGCGGTGTGGACGGGCACTTCCTGCACGGCAAGTGGCACTTCGGCACGGCGCGTGGCGCCGCCAAGGCCCGCCACCTGGCCGCCCGCCCCGCCGTCAGCGCCGCGCACATGCGCGGTGAGGACCTGGGCGTGTTCACCCATGGCACGGTGGAGATCCTCAACCCTGAGGACAGCGAACCGGCCGAGGACTGGCCGGACCTGCTCGCCTACTTCAAGGATTTCTACGGCGACTTCTCCGACTGGGACAACGACGTGGTCTACTACCGGCTGCATCCGCACTGGATGACCGCCTACGCCCCCGGCGTCGACAAGCTCACTTCGGCCCTTGATGAACAGTGAAGAGAAAACATACGCTAAGGAATGATCTTAAGGATGGCTGAGGTCATCCCGATCGCCCGGGCGTCGGGCTTGACGTGCGTTGCCGCGACGACGCGCTTTCCCGGGGGCGGCTTGCGCAGCGGGCGGTGCGTCAGCCAGGCGGGTCCGCTCGCGAGCCCACAAGCGACGCGCCTGCCTCTCAGCCAGGTCTTGGCTGAGAGGCAGGGGCTGTGACGATGACTCACGATGGCAGCGGCCGGTGTCTCGCACGCCCGCTCAGCGTGACCTGGGTCGGCGCCGTGACCGACGTCAGGATTCAACGCCGTTGCAATGCCGCCGCCCTGGGAGTCAACCCGCTCTGCACCCGGAAACTGGTGATCAAAGTTCCGGACCGCTACGTCACCGAGCAACGACCAGGCGCGCCCTACGACCTGAACACTCTTGACCTCGCGATCAAGACGCCGGATGAAGACGTGCACTGCCAGCCCCGAACAAGCCCCTGCCGACAGATCGTCAGCGGCGTGACGGCGGCCCGGTGCAGACAGTGTTTCCGTCCGGCCCCGGCGTGGGTCTGTCCAGTTAACGGTGTAACTCGATCTTGATTGGTTATCGGGTGGTCGGGGTGAGGCGGCCTTCGAAGGTGATGGCGAAGGCGTTGAGGG
>NZ_JBVJIA010000087.1:0-1351 GCF_055586505.1 Streptosporangium sp. NPDC050148
ATGTGGGGGTGTTGCGGTCTGCGGGGGAGGTTCCGGCGTTGTTGCGGGGGTTGGTGAGGGGGGTTCCTGCCCGCCGAACCACCAAACGACCCGGCGTCGAGAACACGTTCACCCGGACGCTGGCCGCCCTGCCCGAACCTGAGCGGAAACGGGCACTTCTCGACGTGGTACGCCTGCACACGGCAACGGTGCTCGGGCACTCCTCACCCGAGGCGATCGACGTCGACCGGGAGTTCAAGGCGCTCGGCTTCGACTCCCTCACCGCGGTGGAGTTCCGCAACCGGCTCGGTGCGGCGATCGATCACAGACTGCCCGCGACGCTGGTCTTCGACCACCCGACCCCGACCGGCCTGGCCGAGTTCCTGAACGGTGAGCTGTTCGGCGCGTCCACCGGTGTGGTCGTCCCGTCCGCGCCGGTCGCGGCCACCGACACCGATCCGGTCGTGATCGTGGGCATGGCCTGCCGCTTCCCGGGCGGGGTGTCCTCTCCGGAGGGCCTGTGGGACCTGGTGGCCTCGGGCCGGGACGCGGTGTCGGGCTTCCCCGCCGACCGGGGGTGGAACCTGGAGGGACTGTTCGACGACGACCTCGACCGACAGGGAACGTCGTACACCCGGTCCGGGGCGTTCCTCTACGACGCCGGTGAATTCGATCCCGCCTTCTTCGGGATCTCTCCGCGTGAGGCGCTGGCGATGGATCCGCAGCAGCGGTTGCTGCTGGAGACCTCCTGGGAGGCGATCGAGCACGCGGGCATCGACCCGACCACGCTGCGCGGCAGCGACACCGGAGTCTTCGTCGGAGGCATGTACCAGGAGTACGGTCCCCGCTTCGACCAGACCGTGAAGGGCTCCGACGGCTACCTGCTGACCGGGGGCGCGACCAGCGTGATGTCGGGACGTCTCGCCTACACCTTCGGTCTGGAGGGGCCTGCGGTGACGGTGGACACGGCGTGCTCGTCGTCGCTGGTGGCGCTGCACTGGGCGATGCGGGCGCTGCGCCAGGGGGAGTGCTCGATGGCCCTGGTAGGCGGGGTCACGGTGATGGCCTCTCCCGGCATGTTCGTGGAGTTCAGCCGGCAGCGGGGGTTGGCCGCTGACGGGCGGTGCAAGTCGTTCGCTGCGTCGGCGGATGGTACGGGGTGGGGTGAGGGTGTCGGGGTGTTGCTGGTGGAGCGGCTCTCGGATGCGCGGCGTAATGGTCATCGGGTGTTGGCGGTGGTGCGGGGTAGTGCGGTCAATCAGGACGGCGCCAGTAATGGGTTGACGGCTCCGAATGGTCCGTCGCAGCAGCGGGTGATCGCTCGGGCGTTGGCGGATGCGGGTCTGGTGCCGGGTGATGTCGACGCGGTCGA
>NZ_JBVJIA010000088.1:0-1098 GCF_055586505.1 Streptosporangium sp. NPDC050148
GTCGAAGTTGAGGAAGGGCACGAACTCGGCCCAGGCGTCTTCCCACAACTTCACGATCGCCGGGTACTTGCCGCCCCAAGCCTCGGTGAACTCATAGAACCGCTCCAGTGCGGCGGCCTCGGTCGGCGCGGTGTAGATCGGTCGCAGTGCTTTGGCGATGGCGTCCCAGTGCTGGCGGGCGGCATAACGGAAGGAGGCGCGCAGCAGGTGCACCACGCAGGTCTGCACCACGGCCTGCGGCCAGACGGTCTCGATCGCCTGCGGCAGGCCCTTAAGCCCGTCGCAGACCACCATCAGCGCGTCACCGACGCCGCGGTTTTTGATCTCCGTCAGCACGTGAAGCCAGAACTTCGCGCCCTCGCCACCATCTCCGGCCCACAGCCCCAGGATGTCGCGCTCACCATCGACGGTGACCGCCAACGCCACATAAACGGGCCGGTTGGCGACCTGGCCATCGCGGATCTTGACATGAATGGCATCGATGAAGATCACCGGGTAAACCGGATCCAGTGGCCGGTTCTGCCACTCGGCCATCCCCTCCAACACCTTGTCGGTGATAGTGGAGATGGTCTGCTTGGAGACTTGCGCGCCGTAGACCTCGGCCAGATGCGCGGAGATCTCCCCGGTGCTCAGCCCCTTGGCCGACAGGGAGATGACCATCTCATCAACGCCCGACAGCCGCCGCTGGCGCTTGCGCACGATCTTCGGCTCGAAGCTGGCGTCCCGATCCCGTGGAACGGTGATCTCCACCGGGCCGACATCGGTCAGCACGGTCTTGGGACGAGTGCCGTTGCGGGAGTTGCCTGCTCCGCGACCGGCCGGATCGTGCTTGTCATAGCCGAGGTGATCGGTGATCTCACCTTCCAGGGCCGACTCCAGCACCAGCTTGGTCAGCCGGCCCAGCAGTCCGTTCTCGCCCACCAACTCCAAGCCCTCGGCACGGGCCTGGTCGACCAGCCGGCCGACCAGTTCTCGATCCGACGTCTCGTCTTTCCGCGTCACCGCGGCTTCCTCCAGGTCCGTGTCTGCGGATGCCTGAATCACAGTACTCATCAGGTGTATCTCCTTGATCAGGAGTTACACCGAAAACCGTACAGT
>NZ_JBVJIA010000089.1:0-1084 GCF_055586505.1 Streptosporangium sp. NPDC050148
TAGGGCCTGTACGGACTTCGGATCTTTAGAGGGGTTGAAGGCTTCGGATCCACAAAAGGGCTCCGCGAAGATGAAGACCCGCGAGGTAGCTTTCAGGGGTCTTGTCGAAACGGAAGGCCAGGCCGCGCCACTCCTTGATCCGGTTGATGCACCGTTCTGCCGTGTTGCGCTGCTTGTAGAGCTCTGGATCGTGGGTGACCGGGCGGCCACCTCGGAAGCCGCGGTTCTTGCGGTTGGCCGCCTGATCGGTCTTTTCAGGGATGACGGCCGTGATGTGGCGGCTGCGCAGGTAGGTGCGGTTGGCGCGGGAGGAGTAGGCCTTGTCGGCGGCCACCGCGTCCGGGCGGGTACGCGGCCGGCCGACGGGCAGGCGGATCTTGATGCGGGCCAGGACGGCGCGAAACTGCGGACTGTCTCCGGCTTGGCCCGCGGTCAGCACGAACGACAGCGGACGGCAGCGGCGATCAGCCGACAGGTGGACCTTGCTGCTCAGCCCGCCCCGGGAGCGGCCCAGCCTGGCCGCTGTCAGCCGGATGCGGCGCCGTCGTCGTAACCGCCGGCGTTCGCCTTCACCGTCGTGTCCGCGGGTTTCGCCGTTGTGGGAGTTTTGCCCCTTTGACGTAGCCCCTTTTCCTGCTTGGCGGCCTTCTCCAGCGCCTTGACCAACTCGGCGTCCATGACCATTCCGGCGGCATGATGATGGGCGCGGGCCGTGGTGGAGTCCACGCTGACCAGCTCAAGGTCGGCCTGCCCGCGCGCAGCGGCCTCAGCGATCATGGCCTGCATTAGCTGCTCGAAGACGCCGGCCACCGCCCAGGAGCGGAACCGGTCATAGACGGTGGACCACGGCCCGTACTCGATGGGCAGATCCCGCCACGGGCTGCCGGTACGAAACCGCCACATCACGGCATTGAACTGCTGCCGCAGGTCCGGGATCGGGCCACGCTCACCCAACGGCAGGTGAGGATCGATCAAGGACCATTCATCATCGGTGAGTTCTCCACGCGCCATGGCGATGGCCTACCAGGACGGCAAGCCACCGCGCAGGCGAATCCCCCTGATCTCAACTCCGTACAGGCCCTAG
>NZ_JBVJIA010000090.1:0-1064 GCF_055586505.1 Streptosporangium sp. NPDC050148
GGGTCTGTCCAGTTAACGGTGTAACTCGATCTTGATTGGTTATCGGGTGGTCGGGGTGAGGCGGCCTTCGAAGGTGATGGCGAAGGCGTTGAGGGCGGCCTTCCAGCGGGTGATCCAGCGTTTGCGGCCCTTGCCGGTCGGGTCCAAGCTCATGATCGCCATGTAGACGCACTTCAGTGCGGCCTGCTCGTTCGGGAAGTGGCCACGGGCCTTGACCGCCCGCCGGATTCGCGCGTTGACCGACTCGATCGCGTTGGTCGAGCAGATGACCCGGCGGATCTCGGTGTCGAAGTTGAGGAAGGGCACGAACTCCGCCCAGGCGTCCTCCCACAACTTCACGATGGCCGGATACCTACCGCCCCACGTCTCGGCGAACTCGTAGAACCGCTCGAGCGCGGCGGCCTCGGTGGGGGCGGTGTAGACGGGCCGCAATGCCTTGGCGATGGCATCCCAGTGCTGGCGGGCTGCGTAACGGAAGCTGGCGCGCAGCAGATGCACCACGCAGGTCTGCACGACCGCCTGCGGCCAGACGGTCTCGATCGCCTGCGGCAGCCCCTTCAGACCGTCGCAGACCACCATCAGCGCGTCACCGACGCCGCGGTTCTTGATCTCGGTCAGCACGTGCAGCCAGAACTTCGCCCCCTCGCCGCCGTCGCCGACCCACAACCCGAGGATGTCGCGCTCGCCGTCGACGGTGACCGCCATGGCCAGGTAGATGGGCCGGTTGGCGACCTGGCCGTCGCGCAGTTTGACGTGCACGGCATCGATGAAGATCACCGGGTAGACAGGATCCAGCGGCCGGTTCTGCCACTCGGTCATGCCCTCGATGACCTTGTCGGTGATGGTGGAGATGGTCTGCTTGGACACCTCGGCGCCGTAGACCTCGGCCAGGTGCGCGGAGATCTCCCCGGTCGTCAGGCCCTTGGCGGCCAGCGAGATGACCATCTCATCCACGCTGGACAGCCGGCGTTGCCGCTTGCGCACGATCTTCGGCTCGAAGCTGGCGTCTCGGTCCCGCGGCACCGCGATCTCCACCGGGCCAACATCGGTGATGACGGTCTTAG
>NZ_JBVJIA010000091.1:0-1050 GCF_055586505.1 Streptosporangium sp. NPDC050148
AGTGAGGGGGGCTTGGAGGCATTCCTGGCCCATCGCCGACAGCACCGCGTCCGGACCCACCTCCACGAACGTGGCAACCCCGGCCTCACGCAGCGTCGCCACCCCGTCGGCGAACCGCACCGCCTGGCGCACATGACGCACCCAGTACTCCGCCGAGAGCATCTCCTCCCCCGCCACCCGGCCGGTCAGATTCGACACCACCGGAACCGCCGGAGGCTGGAAGGCGATGCCGTCCAGCACGCGGCGGAAGTCCTCCAGCATCGGCTCCATCAACGGCGAATGGAACGCATGACTGACCCGCAGCCGCTTGCGCCGCACCCCCCGCTCCACCAGAGCCGACACCACCTGCTCCACCACCGACTCCACCCCGGAGACCACCACCGACGACGGGCCGTTCACCGCCGCGACCCCCACCGACGCCCCATCAGGGTCGACCTGCTCCAGCACCTTTTGCACCTGCTCCAGCGAAGCACCCACCGCGACCATCGACCCACCCGCCGCCAGCGCCTGCATCAACCGGCCCCGACCCGCCACCAGCACACACCCATCCCGCAACGACACCACCCCCGCCACATGCGCGGCGACCACCTCACCGATGGAATGACCCATCACGTAATCAGCCGCAACCCCCCACCGCGCAAGCAACCGATACAACGCCACCTCCACCGCGAACAACGCCGCCTGGGTGTACATCGTCTGATCCACCAACCCCGCCACCGCCGAGCCCGCCTCCGCGAACACCACCTCCTCCAAAGGCCGCTCCAGCAACCCCGCAAACCCCGCACACACCCCCCGCAACTCCTCCTCGAACCCCGGAACCGCCGCGCACAACCCCAACGCCATCCCCGCACGCTGACTGCCCTGACCCGAGAACACCAACGCCACACCACCCTCGACCACCCGGCCGCGCACCACCCCGGCACCCACCCCACCCGAGGCCAGCACCGACAACCCCGCCACCACCCCCGCACGATCGGCACCCACCACCACACCACGGTGATCGAACCCCGCCCGCGTCACCACCAGCGAATACCCCACATCCACCAGCCC